>CAZOXN010000320.1:0-4192 GCA_964583655.1 uncultured Desulfarculaceae bacterium
TCCTGGGCCTCCTAGCCGTTCCTCTGGGCAGCGCGACCATAGATGTGTCTCGACTGGTGGCCTTCTGTTTGGCCATAACTATCACCGGCGCCATACTCCTCTTCCTCAAGAGGACGGACCTTGGCAAGTCCATCAGGGCCGCGGCTGACAACCGCACCGCGGCCCTGCTCATAGGGATAAAGGTTGACCGGATAAACAACTTCTCTTTTGCCCTCGGCGCGGCCACCACTGGAGCTGCGGGTGCCCTCTTGATCCCCCTGATCCCGGTGTCGCCCCACCTGGGGCATGACTTCACCCTCACGGCGTTCGTCGTAGTGATCTTGGGCGGCATGGGAAACCTCCTTGGAGCACTGGTGGGCGGGTTGATCCTCGGGGTAGCAGAATCGGTCTCAACCCTCTTTGTCCCGGCCACCATGAAGCAGGTAGTGAGCTTCAGCCTGCTCATCTTTATCATGCTCTGTAGGCCTCAAGGTATCCTGGGGGGTAGACGATGAAAAGGCTCTATCTGCTCTTGGGAGGGGCCTTCGCCTTGCTGCTCCTGCTTCCCATGTTCTTGGACAAGTACGTGGTCGGGATCTTCGTGATGATATTCTACTACGCCTATCTGGGCCAAGCTTGGAACGTGCTGACCGGATACACTGGGCACATCTCCCTCGGCCACGCGCTGTACGTAGGGATAGGGGCATACATCTCCACCTACTTGGCCCAACAGGTACATCTCTCTCCATGGTTGGGAATGATTGTTGGGGGGATCTTTGCGGTGATCGTCGCCCTCTGCATTGGTTTTCTCGGGTTCAGGTTCGGCTTGAGGGGGGTCTACTTCGTGATCCTCACCATCGCCTTCGCTGAGATCACGCGACTCGTCGTTTGCCACATCGGGCCGCTTGGCGGTTTCGCTGGCATCTTCCTAGACTTCCAGCCTTCCTTCTACAACCTGCAGTTTCGCGGCAATGTCCCGTACTATTACATATCGCTGGGACTCATGGCCGGTTCAGTCGTCTTCGTCCGACTCTTGGAGGTCTCGAGATTGGGCAGGCTGATGATCGCAGTGCGAGAGGACGAGGAGGCAGCCCAGGCCTTGGGGGTCGACTCCTTCAAGTATTCGATGCTCGCCATGGGTATCAGCGCGTTCATGACTGCCCTGGGGGGGGCCTTCTTCGCCAACTACGTGTATTACATAAGCCCCAACACTGTACTGAGCATGGGGCTTTCCATAGAGCTCATCCTCCGCCCCATCATAGGGGGGCTGGGGACAGCACTGGGACCTGTGCTCGGCTCCTTCGTATTGACGCCATTGTCCGAGATATCTCGCTCTTACTTCGCCAAAGGCGGGCTTGAGGGGCTCCATCTCATTCTCTATGGTCTCCTGGCGGTGCTGGTGGTGCTCTTCATGAGAAGGGGGATCCTCCTTTATCTGAAGCGGGCCTTGGCCCCGGTCTTGAGGTTGGAACCTTGAATGCCCTTATAGTGGAGTCCCTTTCCAAGAGCTTCGGCGGGCTAACCGCAGTGCTCAACCTTTCGTTCGAACTGCGTGAGGGTGAAATCCTGAGCCTGATCGGTCCCAACGGGGCAGGGAAGACCACCGTCTTCAACTGTTTGACCGGCTTTCTCCAGGCGGATGGTGGAGACGTGAGGCTAGGAGGGCATTCCCTGAAGGGACTCCGACCTCACGAGGTCTGCCGGCTTGGAATGGTCCGGACGTTCCAAATCGTCAGGCCCTTCATCAACATATCGGTATTGGACAACGTCTTGGTCGGTGCCATGTTGCGAGAGAGGTCTTTGTCAGCAGCCAAGGCAAAGGCCATGGAGGTAGTTGAGTTCGTTGGGTTGGGGCGTTATTGCCATACCGCTGCCAGCGCCTTGCCCCTGCCTCTGCGCAAGAGACTAGAGCTCGCCAAGGCCATTGCCACCAGGCCCAGGATCCTCCTCTTGGACGAGGTGATGGCAGGACTCAACCCCACCGAGGTGGACGAGCTGATCCTATTGATCCGCGCGGTCAATAGCGAGGGTGTCAGCGTGTTG
This sequence comes from uncultured Desulfarculaceae bacterium, assembly GCA_964583655.1. Classification (GTDB taxonomy): domain Bacteria; phylum Desulfobacterota; class Desulfocorpusculales; order Desulfocorpusculum; family Desulfocorpusculum; genus CAZOXN01. The sequence continues at coordinate 2,023 of CAZOXN010000320.1, forward strand.
CTCATCGAGCACGTGATGAGAGGGGTCATGGCCCTCTCTCAGAGGGTCATCGCCATAAACTACGGCCAGAGGATTGCGGAGGGTACCCCTCAGGAGATCGTGATGGACAAAGGGGTGATTGAGGCCTACCTGGGGAGGGAATTCCTTGACTCTCAGGGTTAGCGACATAGACGTCTTCTATGGAGACCTGCAGGCCTTGCGCGGGGTCAGCCTAGAGGTCCAGAGAGATGAGGTGGTGTCTGTCATAGGATCCAACGGGGCTGGCAAGTCGACCACCCTCAGGTGCATATCAGGGCTCTTGAGGCCGCGGCGTGGTCAGATATCTTTTAGAGGGAAAGAGATCACTCATAGCCCTCCCTCCAGGATAGTGGAATTGGGCCTGAGCCATATCCCCGAAGGTAGACAGCTCTTTCCAAACATGACCGTGAGGGAAAATCTCGAAATAGGGGCGCAATTCCCTCATGTCAAGGCCCTGCGACAAGAGACCATGGCGCAGGTCTTTCACCTCTTCCCTCGACTGGAGGAGCGCCTCAACCAGAAGGCCGGGACATTGAGCGGAGGCGAGCAGCAGATGCTGGCCATCGGCCGAGGGCTCATGTCAAGGCCGTCCCTGCTCATGTTGGACGAGCCCTCCCTGGGCCTTTCGCCGATGCTGGTGTCCGTCATCTTCGGGATCATAAGGGACATCAGCCTCTCTGGGACCATGATCCTCTTGGTGGAACAGAACGTGTTTCACGCCCTGAACATCTGCAGTAGGGCGTACGTGTTGGAGAATGGGGCCGTCATCATGAATGGGCTCGGAACGGAGATGCTTCAGGATGGTTTCATAAGAAAGGCCTATCTCGGTATCTAGGGGCTCCGCTTCTTTCTTGGCCTCCTTCTCGGCCTCTCGTCGGCTAAGGGTATGGGTGCAGTCTCCTCTGGTGCACCTCCAAAGGGGCTATAACCGCGGCGATCCACTCCGCTTCTCCGATTCCGAACACGTCTCCCAATGCCACTCCTGCGGTCATTCTCACCCTCCCACTCCTGCTCGCTCCTATTGGGATCCCTCCTGTCCTGTCCAGTGCGTCGGTCCTTGCCTGAGCGTCGGTCTCGACCCGAGCGCCTTTCTTTCATCTCTCTGCCTCCGTGCCGTGGAGGTATCGCCCACTGGATGCAGCAGTATCCAGTCTTATATCCGAGCCTCTTCTGGCTGTCAAGCTAGCTGGTCGCACGGCCTCACGCATACCGCACACCTGGTCCATCGGTGGGCCGTCGATCGATCTCACCGATCACGTAAGCCTTCTCATTCAAGCCCCAGAGGCGATGAAGCACATCCTCAGCCTCTTGTGCCGCGACGATGATCACCATCCCGAGGCCGTTGTTGAACACGCGGAACATCTCCGATTCCGAAACCTTTCCCCTTTCGCGAATGAGGTGAAAGATGGGGGGGATCTCCCATGAGTCCTTTCGGATAATCGCCTGACAACCCCCGGGCAGGATGCGAGGGAGGTTTTCGGATATCCCCCCGCCGGTGATGTGGGCCACGCCCTTTACCTGGAAGTCCTTCATCAGGTTCAATATGGATTTCACGTATATGCGTGTCGGCACCAGGAGCTCCTCGCCCAGGCTCCTGCCCAACTCCGGCACCTCCTTGTCTATGGGCCACTTGAGACGCTGAAAAAAGAGCCTCCGAACCAGGGAGTAGCCATTCGAATGAAGTCCGCTGGAGGCCAAACCTACCACGACGTCTCCCACCGATGTCCCGGAGCCATCTATGATGGCATCCCTATCCACCACCCCAACGCAAAAACCTGCCAGATCGTACTCTCCAGGTCTGTACATGTCGGGCAGTTCCGCGGTCTCTCCTCCGACCAGGGCGCAACCCGCCTCCTGGCAACCGGCCACGATACCCTTGAGGATCTGACAACCTATTGACGTATCGAGCCGCCCCATCGCCAAGTAGTCCAGGAAGAACAGTGGCTCGGCTCCCTGGACCACTATATCGTTGGCACACATGGCCACGAGATCGATGCCCACGGTGTCGTGTCTTCCAGCCTTCATGGCCACTTTGAGCTTTGTTCCAACCCCGTCGGTCGATGAGACCAGAACAGGGGCTCGGTAGCTGTCCTTGTTGAGGGAGAACAGGGCACCGAATCCTCCGATATCGGTCAATACCTCTGGCCTGAAG
>CAZOXN010000321.1:0-4192 GCA_964583655.1 uncultured Desulfarculaceae bacterium
CTTGGCCATGGGGAGGTTCTTTTCCAGCTGCCTGGTCTCGGCATGGGGGATCTCCCCAAGGAACATGAGGGCCTGTTGAAAGAAGAAGAAGGTCAAGAAGGCGGAGAAAGTTGGCTCCGGAAGGGGCACATCCCTGGGGGCCTTAGGGCCCTCGGCCTGCCGCTGCCCCCTCTGTTCTCGAGGCTCATGGACCTCTTCCTCGGCCTTCTCCTGGGAGAAGATCCGTCTATCCCTCACCTTGAAGCCCTGCCCCTCTCTAACCTCTTACATGTTCTCCTCCCTCGATCTGTGGGACATGGAGGGCCTTCCCCTGCCCCGAGGGCGATCCGCCTTGGGAGGGCCCCTCCAAGGGAGAGTATACTTTCGCCAGGGGCGCTTGTCGAGAAGACCCGGCTGTCCAAAACAGCTCACCCCCCCTCGGCCTCTTGGCCCACCGCACCCCCCATCAGGGCCTGCAATCCCTCCTGTGCCCTGCGGATGCCCTCTGGGTCGTGGAGCTGCTCGAAGGCCTTGCGCGCATCGTGCCAGCGACCAGCTGCCTCGGCATTCCTGGCCAAGAGCCCCAATTCCTCGGGGTCAGCATTGTCAAAGTCCAGCCCGTCCAATGCCTCGCGAAAGAGGAAGAAATCCCCCCGTTGGATTGCCGTCTCCCTGATACGGGCCACACCCACCAGGTGACCTGCCTGACGATAGAAGGCCAGGGCATCGTGAAGCCTCGTCTCCTCCATGAACCTGTCCCCCCAAAGGATGAGATCCTCCCGCGGGGTCTTGGCGGAGAAGAGGATTTCCTTCTTCTTGAGGAAGCTGGGCCTCTTCATGGGCCTTCCCCTCCTTGGACCCCTTCGGCCTCCATGGAGAGCCTCTTCCAGCAGTAATGGACGCGCTGCAGGACTGTTACGTGGGTCAGGAGGGTGAGCAGGGCGAGGGCCCAAGGCATCAACTCCAAGAGCGCCCCGGCGGCGAGGAGGAGGATCCGTTCAGGCCTCTCCATCCACCCCACGCTGCATTGGGGCATGAAACATTCGGCCCTTGCCCTTGCGTACGGGATCAAGACCGTCCCGAGGATGGCCAGGCAGCAAAGCCCCACCAGGCCCAGCCTCCCTCCCCTGGCGTAAAACAGCAGGACCCCCATGAGGAGGAACAGATCGGAGTACCGGTCCACTATGGAATCCAGGAAGGCACCGAACCTGTCCGATCCCCCCCGCACCCGAGCCACCCCACCGTCCAGCATGTCGAAGAGCCCGGCCCCGAGCGTCGCAACCCCAGCCCAGAAGAACTGCCCGGCCGTCAAGAGGGCAGCGGCGATGAGACTGACACCGAGTCCCACGAAGGTGAGGGCATTGGGGGAGATGCCCCATAGGTGGATCTGTCGAAACACAGGTTCCCCGATGCGATTGAGGTGCGACTTCAACAAGGGGCCGATCATGCCCTCACCCCTCTCCGATCTCCAAGGTCAGGTAGTAGCCAAAGGCACCGCGTTGTATCAGGAGCAAAACGTTCTCCCTCCTCAACGCCGCTGCCATGGCCTTCTGATACTCCTGCAAAGTGGAGATCTCCCTGTCGTTCACCTGCCGGATGAGGTCCCCGCGACGGATACCGCTCCTGTGGGCCAGGCCCTGAGGCTGGACGCTGACCACTACCACCCCGGCATCGGAAGAGAGCCCCAGCTCCCTGCGCAGCGCCCCGGTCACAGGGCCCACAGCAAGACCCAGCCTGGCCTCGGCCTCCTTCATGGCCTGTTCGGCCGTGAGCGCCTCGGCCTTGACCGTGGCCTCCCTTTCCCGACCCTCGCGTATGTAACGAATGGCGATATCGCTCGTGGCCGTGTAAGCCGAGAGGGCACGGAGGAACTCCTTCCTGGAGGTCGTGGGCCTTTGGCCGAGGGCTGTGATCAGGTCACCCTTGCGGATACCCGCCCTCTCCGCAGAACCGGAGCGCGTTACATCTGTGACGAGGACCCCGCCCTTTCCTTCCAGGCCGAAGGCCTTGGCCAAGCGATCGTCCAGGTCCTGGACCTCCAGACCGATCCAGGCCGGGTGCACCTCCCCGTAATGGATCAGGTCCTGGACGATCCTCTTGGCCCTATCGATGGGGATGGCGAAGCCAACCCCCTGGGCCTTCTGGTAAATGGCGGTGTTGATCCCGATCAATTCCCCGTCTATGTTCAACAAGGGGCCTCCACTGTTGCCTGGATTGATGGCCGCGTCGGTCTGGATGAAGTCCTGATAGACCCGCGGTTCGGTGCGCACCGAGCGGTTGAGGGCGCTTATCACGCCCGTGGTCACCGTGTGGGAGAGGCCGAAGGGGTTCCCGATGGCGATCACCGTCTCACCGATCATCAGGTCGTCCGAGCGACCCATGGGGATCACAGGGAGGTCCTCTTTGGTCTCCACACGCAGCACCGCCAGGTCCGAAGGAGGATCCGCCCCGATGAGCTTGGCCACGAACTCCCTGCGGTCGGCCAGCGTCACCCGGATCCTGCTGGCCCCCTGGCACACGTGGTGGTTGGTCAGTACGTAGCCGCGCTTGTCGATGACCACACCCGAGCCGAGGCTCGTGCTAGTCTGCCCCCTGGGGTGGGGCGCGAGGAAATCTCGGAAGAACTCGTCGAAGAAGGAGTCCCCCAAGAACCCGCGGAAGGGGCTGGACCGTTCGCTCATGGCCTGATCAGAGTTCACGTTGACCACGGCCGGGCTCGCCTTCTCCACGGCCCTGACAATGGCGCTTCGCCTGAGGTCAGAGGCCCCCAGGGAAGAGGCAGCCGCAAAGAGGATGATGGAGACCCATGCCCACGAGGCCCCCTTGTGCCTCCCGTGACCGGTGCCGCCCTCAGGGCCCCATCCTTGGAAGAGAGTCGCCATCGTTTCCCAGCCCCCTTTATGTATCATGACCGGAGAAGATGAGATTCGGTCCTCAGGAAAAGGGGTTTTCTGCCCGCGGGACAGTCGCAGGGGATTTTAGGATCTAAGGCCTTGCCTGTCAACGTGCGCCCCGGCGGGAGGCTCGCAGCAGGTGTGCGGCCAACCACCGTGTGTTATACTCTGTGACACCCTTTTCGACTGGGCGGTCTCGGGTAGGGTTTACCCAGTGGCCGCCCCAAAGGGCCTCGATGCCTTCGTGACCCTTTGGGGAGATCAGCAATCGAGAGTCGCGGCGCTGTCTGACATGCCCCCCATCTCCTTGGGAGTAGAGCTCCAATGGTGGCCTAGCCCCCACTTCACCCCTGGGAGGAGCGCCCGGGTGGAGCTCATCGTCCTCCATGCCATAAGCCTCCCGGATGGGGTCTTCGGGACCGGGCACGTGATAGATCTGTTCATGGGCAGGCTCGACCCAGGCCTCCACCCTTCGTACCGGGAACTCGCCACCATGCGCCTCTCCGCCCACTTCTTCATCGAGCGCGACGGCAAGCTCCATCAATTCGTGGACACAGAGGATACGGCCTGGCATGCTGGGGAGAGTTGCTTTATGGGGAGGCGCAATTGCAACGACTTCTCCATCGGAATCGAGCTGGAAGGGGACCAGAGGCGCGAGTTCACCGCTGAGCAGTACAGGGTCCTCGCCTTGCTCTGCTTTGCCATCCAGGAGCGATATCCTGATGTGAGCACTGATCGAATCGTGGGGCATTCTGAGGTGGCCCCTGGGAGGAAGTGGGATCCTGGACCCAGATTCGACTGGGGGCTCCTGCGCCGCGAAATGGCCGGCAGCTCTGGAAGGGAGGGTGACGGGAAAAAGGGTCGGCCCCATGCGCCCCTCAGGTCCCTTCACGCGGGTGGAAGGGGTGACCGAGTCTCTCCGGGACAGCTCCTGCTGGTGGGGTTTCGACCGGAGGAAAGGGATCTGGTCTGCTCCCTCCTGTGCGAGGGGAGGCTCGGGGGGGTGATACTCCTCGGCCGCAACTGCGGCGACGCCATGGCTGTAGCAAGGCTTTGTGGTGACCTGAGGTCATCTGCCCGAGGACGTGGGGGCCTGGCCCTGCCCCTGGTGGCGGTGGATCAGGAACAGGGGAGGGTCCGCAGGATCCAGCAAGGGGTGACATCCTTCCCAGGGGCTGATCTCCTCGGAGGTCTCCATCGGCCCAAGACCACCGAGCGTGTCGCCCACTGGGTGGGGAGAGAGTTGGCGGCCCTCGGGGTGCACCTGAACCTGGCCCCGGTGGCCGACGTGTTCATGCACGAGGAAGGCCCATCGGTCC
>CAZOXN010000322.1:0-4192 GCA_964583655.1 uncultured Desulfarculaceae bacterium
CTGCCGCGCCAGCGGCCCGGTCCCCGCCTTCGGCGGGCGCCAGGGGACAAGCCCTGACGAGCCCGGGACCCGTCCCCTCGTCACCTCCCCACAGCGATCCTCTCTTCCACCATCGCCCCCTTCATCCCCTTGACGTCCTTGATGATGGTCATCCTGCCCCTCCCGATCCTCGCTATCTTGCTCATCAGGTCCGGATCCGAGTTCTCCTCATCGATGCAGATACAGGATATGGTTATCCCCTTTCGAATGGTCTTGGCCGCCTCCTTGATGGCGAACCTGCCCGGTGACGGGTGGGGGGCCGTGGCATCACCATCGGACACCAGGATGATGTGCTGCTTGCCGTGACCCTTGGAGTGCCGGGCGAAGAGCCCCCGCGCCACCAACAGACCGTGCCCCAGATTGGTGAATGCGTTCTCGTGGAGGTCTAGATCCAGGACCTTCTCTGTCAACCGGTAGGTGTTGGAGGTGAGGTCGCTCACCACCTTGGCCAGATTGGAGAAGATGACCAAGCCCACCCTATCGCCGTAGTTGGACGAGGCAAGGGCCAGGGCGATGGCGCTCTCCTTGGCATACCAGAGCTTCTCCAGTTGATCCATGGTCCCCGAGAGGTCCAGGCACAGGATGATGTCCATCCGACTCCTGATGTCCCTCCTGAACACCTGGATGTCCTCACGGAGGATCCTCGGGTGCCGGTTGCGAATGGCCTCCCTTATGGTGTCCCTCAGGGAGACGTCCCGATACGGGTCCCCGAAGCGCCAGGAACGCGTCCCCACGACCCGCCCCTCCCCAACCGGGAGCCTCTTTCCTGTCCTGTGCCTGCCTTGGCCGCTCAGTTGGGTCCCCCACCAGAGCCTCGGGGCGAGCTTCTCCAGCAAGAGCATCACCCCTCGGCGGGAGAGGTTGTAACCGCGTTCCCGGCGGGTGAGGATCTGCCGTTCCTCCAGGATGTCGATGGTCTTGATGAGGGCCTCTGCCTCCAGCCTCGATCGCAACTCCTTGGTGAGACGCTCCTGCTTCTCCCTGACATCCTCGATGTCCGCCAGGAGATCTAAGGTCAGGTTGTCCCCCATGTGCCGTTCCCGGTACTTCTGGGCCAGACGGCCCAAGATCTGCTCATGGAGCCTGGCCAGTTCGGACTCGGGAAAACGCCTGATGCGCTTCAGGAGCAGGTCGAAGAGCCCGAATTTCAATGGTTTACGAAAGTGATCGAACCTCGCGATCTCCTCGACGATGGCCAGCAGATCCCCCTTGGAGAGGGGCACCAGGTCCTCCCCTCCTGGACCCCACCCCATGGCAGTTGCCAGGATCTCATCTATGATCTCACGGGCCGACCGGTTCGCCTCCGCATGGGGAGCCACATCCACCCTGTGGGGGAGGGCCACCCTGGAGGCCAGGGTCAGGAGCCTCTTGGTGTCCCCATGGCCATGAGTCTTGTCCCAAGAGGCCAGGAGTTCCCCGTAGCGCATCCCCCCCCTTGTGGAGACTCCACGGTCCAGGTCCTCGTGTCGCCTCGTGCCATGCACCACCGCCATGGCCGGCCCTGAGATCTCGGGAGAGAGGCCCCCGCCCGAGAGGAGCCTCAGCTCGAACTCCTTTTCCTCCACGTAGGAGAGATGGATCACGTCGAGATGGTCGGCCAAGTCGCTGGGCATGCGGCTGGCGGCGTCTTCGCCACCGGTGGCCACAATCAGCAGATCCAGGGGAAAGGCCTGATCGTAGCCGCCGATGGAGATGGCGTCCCCGGCAAGGCCTGCCAGGACCGCGTTGAGGACGCGCTCGGGGATGCGGTCCATGAAGTCGATGAGGAGTATGCCTGCATTGGCCCGAAGCAGCTTCCCAGGACAAAAGGCCCTGACATCGAGGATCCCATACTCGAGGGCCATCTGCGGGTCCAGGTCGCCCAGCAGGTCGGATATGCCGAGTTCGGCACTGCCCGAGACCTTGGTGATACGACCCCGAGGAGGCAGGACCTCCACGCCCAGATCCTCCCCCCTTGACAGGCGCTGGGCGCACCAGGGGCACCTGGGCCCTTGCGGGCGGCAATGGATCGGGCAACCCTTCACCACCTCCACAGGCCCGAGCAGGCGGCCCACCCTGCTGGCGACCGTGGTCTTTCCCACGCCGGGCGGACCGCACAGGAGCACATGATGTCCTGCAGCCAGCGAGCTCAGCAGATCCATGGCCGTCCCTTCCGGGATCCACAACCCATCGAAGAGGGTCGAACGCGCCCCTTGGGTCCCCAAGGAACCTATCGACTCCCTTATCTCCTCACGGACGGTCACGGCCCGCCTACCCGCTCCTTTCCTCCCCCACGGCCACCGCCTGCCTCGCCTTCTGGAAGCGGATCTCGTCCAGCCTCCCGAACGCCTCCCGTGCCGCCACCATCACCGGGGAGTCCTCCGGGAGATCCCAGATGGGTCTCCCCAGGGCATCGTTCTCCGCCACCCTCTGGTCGAAGGGAAGGAACCCCAGGAGCTGCAGATTGGCCTGCGAGATGTGCCTGTCCATGATCCCCCGTGTCTCCGGCGTGACCTTGTTCACCAAGACCACCATGTGCCCGAAGTCCACCCTGAGTTCATCGGCCAGCTCCCTCACGCGTCGGGCCGTGGCGATCCCCTTGACAGAGGCATCCGTCACCACGAGCATCACATCCACATCGCGGGCGGTGCGGCGCGATATGTGCTCCAGCCCCGCCTCCGAGTCGATGATCACGGTCTCATAGTTGCGGGCCTGGGCGTCTATGACCGAACGGAGGATGTGATTCACAGCGCAGTAGCATCCCTCCCCTTCGCTGCGACCCATCACCAGGAGGTCGAATCCCTTCTCCTCGGCTATGGCCTCCATGATGCCCTGTTCCATGACCTTCTCGGCAGTGATGACGCTGTCCTCGGTGCGGCGGGTCTTGTATTTCAGGAGGGACTCCCTCACCTCGCCCACCGTGCGCCTCACCTCCACCCCCAGGGCCTCGGGGAGATTCGAGTCTGGATCAGCGTCGATGGCCAGCACGGCCCCATGTCTCAGTTGGTGGCGCACCAGTAGCGCGCTGACCAGGGTCTTCCCCGTGCCCCCCTTCCCGGCCACCACCACTGTGAACCCCTTCAGCTTGATCCCCTGCTCCATCTCCCCACCCACTGATCCCCAGAGAAATGCCTGCCTTGAGCCAAACGCAGACCTGACCTCGATGCCCTCGCAAGGCCGGGTATACGGCCTTGCGAGGTTCCGACGACCCCGACCCTCGCGAGACCATTACCCCTTGAACACGCTCGCAAGCAAGTCCTTGACCAGGCCCACGGGGTCGTCGTAGTACTTGGACTCCGGGCTGGTCTTGATGCGGCCGGCCACGGTGGAGATGGCCGCGCGTCGGATGTGCTCGCTGGTGACAGTCCCCTTGCCCTCTAACCAGGCGTACGCCTGGCTCTTCTCGTACAGGGAAAGGGCGGCCCTCACAGAGGCCCCCTGGTCCAGCTCCTTCTCCCATGGATCCTCCCTGGTGGCCCGCACCAGGGTCACCAGGGACTCCAGGACGCTGTCAGGAAACGACACCCCGTCCTGCCTGCCTCCGTACCTGAGCAATATCTCCTTCTCCAGATCCGGCGTCTCAGGATAACCCATCGTCACCACGTCGAAACGGTCCAGGAGCACGTCCGAGAGCTCCTCCACCCCCGCGTGTTCACGCGGGTTCATGGTAGCGATCATCAGGAAGTTGGCCGCGTAGTCCACGTCGTACGGGCCTATGGTGGCCACCTGCTCCTCCAGGACCTGGAGGAGGGCGTTCTGGAGCTTCTCCGGGATCCGGTTCAGCTCGTCGAAGAAGACGATCCCGCGGTTTCCCTTGAGGAGCTTCCCTGGTGTAAAGGCCCGCCAGTCGTGGGGTCCATACTGGAAGGCCATGCTGGGGTCTATGTCTCCCAGGAGGTCCTCGGCCGTGAGGTCAGGACTCCCCTGTATTCGGACGAAACGCTGTGCCCCGGAGATGGAGGTGATCTCCAGCGATTGCCCTTCCTTGACCTTGGACAAACAGGCTGGGCAGACCGGGGCTAAAGGGTCGCAGTGAAAAGGACACCCAGCCACCGCATGGACGGCCGGGAGCACCGCGGCCAGGTTTCGCGCCAGCGTCGTCTTCCCCACCCCAGGGGGGCCCTCCAGGAGGACGTGATGCCCGGCCAGCACCGATGCCAGTATGGCCTCCTTG
>CAZOXN010000323.1:0-4190 GCA_964583655.1 uncultured Desulfarculaceae bacterium
GGGCGATCCAGTCCGGTCCAACGAACAGCTCAAGTACCTCATCTCCAAGGGCCAGACAGGGATCGACGTGATAGGGGACAGCCCCACCATGGCCTGCTTGGATCCGGACCATCCGTTGTGCGCAAAGGCCGTGGGCACCCAGGGAGTGTCCCTGTGCTGCGAGGAGGACTATCTCAGGCTCTTCCAAGGCATCGATCTGGGCTCCGTCACGGTCTCGGGCTCCCTCCCCTCGGCCTTCGGGATAGCGGGCTTTTACCTGGCGGCCAAACATCATGGGTGCGACCCGTCGAGGCTCAGGGGGTCGATGGTCCAAGCACCATTTTACTGCGAGGACTGCGGTTATGCCATGCAAATGCCCTTCGATCTTCGGCTCAGGCTGACCTGCGACTCCATCGAGTTTTGCACCCAGGAGATGCCGAGGTTCCACTCCTTCCTGGAGGACACATACTACATAAGCGAGTCAGGACTGGACTCAGTGGAGGAGATGGCCCTGGGATTGGTGGAGATCAGGCATGTGGTGAGGGAGCTCCTGAAGAAGGGGATCGATATCGACAGCTTTGCCCCGAGGATTGCCATACTGCTCAACTGCCGGATGGATTTCTTCGAGGAGATCGCCAAGATCAGGGCCACGCGAAGGCTCTTCGCCAGGATGATGCGGGATGAATTCGGGGCGAGGGACCCGCGGTCCCAGGCAGTGGTGATCACCTGCCACACCTCCGGGCTGTCCCTCACGGCCCAGCAGCCGGTCAACAACATCGTCAGGGGGGCCGTCGAGGCCCTGGCCCTCGTGCTAGCAGGGGTCCAGGCCATAGAAATCTCGGCCTTCGACGAGGCCTACCGGACCCCCAGCCCTGAATCCCACCTCATCGCTCTGAGGACCCAGCAAGTGATCCATCTGGAGTCCAATGCGGGCAAGGTCATGGACCCATTGGGCGGGTCTTACTACGTGGAGTCTTTGACCAACGAGTTGGAAAGGCGCGTGAGGGAAATGATCGAGAGGATCGAGGCCATGGGCGACCCGGCCCTCCTCTCGGACAAGGGGTGGTTCAGGTCCGTCTTCGAAAACGCCATGGAGAGGTATGCCAGGCAGATCCGTGAAAAGGAGCTCCTCAAGGTGGGGGTGAACATCCACGAGATCCCCGATGAGGAGGACACCTTGCTCAAGGACGTGGCCGAGCGCAAGATACCCCCCTGCGTGGATCGTATAGAGCGGATCCGGGAGATGAAGGGCAGGAGGGACCAAGCCAGGATCAAGGATGTCCTGAGAGGTGTCCTGGAGACGGGCCGTGCTCGGCAGGAGAACTTGATGCCTCCAGTGATAGATGCCTTCGAGGCAGGGGCAACCATGGGCGAGATTGCGGGGGTGTTGCGTACAGCATACGACTTCCCTTATGATCCGTTGGGTCTTGTAGAACCGCCCATCTGAAGGGGGATTGGCCCATGCGAAGGATAAGGGTCCTCATAGCGACACTGGGGCTGGACCAGCACGAGCTCGGGGCGATGGCGGTGTCGAGGATGCTCAGGGACGCCGGGATGGAGGTCATTTATGGCGGCAGATTCAACCTCTCCCCCATGCTCCTCAGGATGGCCGAGGAGGAGGACGTGGATGTCATCGGTCTTAGCTGCCACTCATGGGAATACATCCAGTATGTCCCAGAGCTGCAGGACCTCCTCAAGGAAAAGGAGCTGGATATCCCGGTGGTCATCGGTGGCTCGGTCATCACCCCTGCGGACGCTGAGAGGCTGAGAGAGCAGGGGGTCGCTGCTGTCTTCGGCCCCTCTGCCCGGGGGGAGGAGATCGTCGAGGCGATAGCGGCCCTGGGGTCCAGGGCCCATGGCTGAGGTTCGGACGGCCTCGATCTCGTGATGAGGCCTTGGGGGCAGGGACACGCCGAGGAGAGAAAGATGGCCATCGACTACAGGAAGGAAGGACACATTGCCCTGGTGACCATGAACAGGCCGGAGGCCATGAACTGCCTCAATCTGGCCGACGTCGAGGAATTGGGCAGGGTGTGGCTGGACTTCAGGGACGACGACCAGATGTGGGTCGCGGTGCTCACAGGGGCGGGGGAGGCGGCCTTTTGCGCCGGGGCTGATCTTGCGGAACTTATACCCAAGGTGAATGCGGGGGAGGTCCCGCTTTCCCCGACCATGCCCGCCTTTCTGAAGAACATCAGGTGCTTCAAGCCGATCATAGCCGCGGTAAACGGCCACTGCCTGGCGGGAGGGATGGAGATGCTCCAGGGGACCGATCTGCGGATCTCGGTGGAGGAGGCCACATTCGGGCTCCCGGAGGTGAGACTGGCGCTCTTTCCTGTGGCCGGGTCCACGGTGCGTCTGCCCAGGCAGATCCCTTATTGCTGGGCCATGCAGATCCTGCTCCTAGGAGACCCCATAACGGCCCGGCAGGCCCTCCGGATAGGACTGATAAACGAGGTGGTCCCCAGGGATAAACTGATCGAGAGGGCCATGTCCTTGGCCGAGAGGATGTGTGACAACGGCCCCTTGGCCCTGAGGGCCATCAAGGAATCCGCCCTGCGTTCTTACGACCTCCCCGAGGAGGCGGCCTACTTCCTGGAGGCCTTCATGGCCAAGGGTGTATTCGGTACCAAGGATGCCGCGGAGGGACCCAAGGCGTTCTTGGAGAGGAGGAGGCCGCGTTATGAGGGAAGGTGAACGCACCGATCCATGGGAGGAGGTGTTGGGGTGTTCCAGGCAGATGTCATCGAGCGCATAAAAGAGGCTCAAGAGCGCTACCAGGCGGAGATCGAGGAGATCCTCTCGCAGGTGCCGGGGGATGTCAAGACACGGTATCTCACCCCCTCCGGACTGGAGGTGAAGCCGCTCTATACACCTGCGGATCTGGAAGGGACGGACTTCTTCAGGGACGTCTCGTTCCCCGGCCAGTATCCCTACACGAGGGGGGTCTTCCCGGGTGGTTATCTCTCACGAGGGTTGCACATCAGGCAGGTGACAGGTCTGGGGACCGCTGAAGAGACCAATAGGCGCTGGAAGTTCCTCTTGTCGGCAGGGGCCAATGCCTTGTCCGTGGTCCCGGACGACGGGTCCGGCAACCGGGCCGACAGCGATGACGAGAGGGTCCTGGGGCTGGTGGGCAAGGGCGGTGTGGCCCTGGATACGCTCTACGATTTCGAGACCCTCTTCGATGGGATCGACATGGCGAGGTACCCCGTTCACATGATCACCTTCAACCCCTACGCCCTGGCATGCTACGTGGCGGTGGCGCTGAGGCGAGGGATCGATCTCAGGAGACTCAGGGGCAGCATGTCCAATGGGCTCAGGCCCGAGCCCGAGTGCCTGGATATCATAGAGTTCTGTGCGCGAGAGGTCCCTCTGTTCAACGCCGGATACCTGGACATGCGCAACGTGAGGGAGGGCGGCTGCACTGCACCCCAGGAGATAGGCTTCGGTGTGGCCTTGGCCATGGCCGCCAGCGACGCCTTGTTGGAGAGAGGGCTCAAGGTGGACGACTTCCTCCACAGGGTGACCTGGTTCGTCAATTCAGGGCCGGAGCTCTTCGAGGAGGTGGCCAAGTTCAGGGCCATGAGGAGGGTCTGGGCGAGGGTCTTCAGAGAGCGATACGGCGCTCGTGACCCTGCCTCCCTCATGTGTCGCATGCACTGCCAGACCTATGCCCCGACCTTGACCAAACAGCAACCGTTCAACAATCTGATCCGGAGCACCCTCTATGGCCTGGCAGCGGTCCTCGGGGGGGTCCAGTCGCTCCACGTCAACTCCTTCGACGAGGCCCTGGCCATCCCAACGGAGTTCTCGGCCCTGCTCTCGGTGAGGACCCAGCAGATCATCGACCTGGAGACCGGGGTGACCAAGGTCATCGACCCGCTGGGGGGGTCCTATTATGTGGAGTGGCTCACCAACAGGATCGAGGAGGAGGCCATGTCCATCATAGAGGCCGTCCAGGCCAGAGGCGGGGCATTCAAGGCGTGGGATTGGATGTGCAGTGAGATAAGGAGGGCCGCCATAGCGACGCAGGAGGAGTTCGACTCTGGCAGGAGGCCTTTGGTGGGCGTGAACACCTTGGTGGAGGAGGAGGACATCCAGATGAGGGCATTGGAGGTCCTTCATAGGCACGCTAATTTCGATGTGTTGCAGGAGTACGACCCCTCGGTCGTGGAGAAGCAGATATCGAGGCTGAACAAGGTTCGAAG
>CAZOXN010000324.1:0-4170 GCA_964583655.1 uncultured Desulfarculaceae bacterium
TGTGCTTCACCCTCGGACACCACCCCATCGCCCCTGCATGCACGGGCAAGTCTGCGCATCACACCTGACCCCCGGGCATGGATGCTATTGTGAAGACTTGAACATCTCTCCCCACAGGGTAGTGGCCCAGTCCACGCTCCCCGAGTTCGAGCCGGGTTGACAAGGCGTTCGCTCCTGCCCGATAATTGCGCCGGATCGGGGGGGCGCCAAGATGGAGCAGAGGACGCATGTTTTGGTGGCCGAGGACGACGGTCCTCTGCGCTCGAGTATCGCCGAATTCTTGGAGGAGCATGGTTTCGCGGTCACCCAGGCTTCCACTGGCCAGGAGGCCTTGGATGAGATCAAGAGAGCACATTTCGACCTGGTCGTGACAGACCTCAAGATGCCCGGCGCTGACGGCCTGCACGTCCTTCGGGCCATCCAGCGCGACATCCCCCAGACGCTGGGTATCCTCATCACCGGATTCGGGACCGTCCAGGGCGCGGTCCAGGCCATGAAGCTCGGCGCCTTCGAATACCTCTTGAAGCCGGTGAACTTCGATGAGCTCCGAATGGTCCTGGAGAGGGCCCTGGAGTACCAGCGCCTCCACAGGGAGAACAGGCATTATCGCCAGGAGCTACGGAGGCAGTTCGGTTTCGAGAACATCATCGGTCAGAGCGAGGCCATGCAGAGGACTTTCGATCTGGTGCGCGCGGTGGCTGATTCGGACAGCACGGTGATCATATACGGGGAGAGCGGGACAGGAAAGGAGCTGGTTGCCAAGGCCATCCATTATCAAAGCGGCCGCTCGGAGAAACCCTTCGTCCCCATCAACTGCGCCGCCATCCCTGCGGACCTCCTGGAGAGCGAGCTCTTCGGATACGAAAGAGGGGCCTTTACAGGGGCCCATCGAACCAAGATGGGGCGGTTCGAGTATGCCGACGGGGGGACGCTTTTTCTGGACGAGATCGGCGAGATGAGCCCGCAATTACAGGTCAAGCTCCTGCGTGCGCTCCAGGAGCGTTCCTTCGAACGGCTGGGAGGGGTCAAACCAGTGGAGGTGGACGTGAGGATAATCTCCGCCACGAATCAGGACCTGGAGAAGGCCGTCAAAGATGGCAGATTCAGGGAGGACCTCTTCTATCGCCTGAGCGTGATACCCATCCAGATCCCCCCCCTTCGCCATCGTCGGGAGGATATACCGCTGCTGGTGGAGCACTTCCTGGAGAGATTCAACAAGGGCAAGAACAGACAGGTCTCCGGCCTATCCAGGGAGGCTATGGACAGGCTCGTCCAGTATCCATGGCCGGGCAATGTCAGGGAATTGGAAAACCTCATGGAGAGACTGGTGGTCCTGAAACGCTGCGGGATCATCGATCTAGAAGATCTCCCGGAGAGGATATCTAACGCCACGGGACATGAGCCATTGACCAACGTGGTCCTCCCCGAGGAAGGCATACACTTGGATGCCGCGGTGGAGAGCTTCGAAAGGGAGCTCATCCTTCAGGCATTGCGCAGGACAAAGGGCGTCAAGAAGGATGCGGCCAAGCTCCTCAGGATGAAGAGGACCACGCTGATACAGAAGATGAAGAGAAAGCGCATCGTGCCCCTAGAGGTCCGCACACCGAATCCCTCCGAGTCAACTCTGTGACACGTCCTGTCATGCTATAGCCTACCTGCACTCCGGATTCGGCCCCTTGTCCGCGGACCCGGTGTCCCCGGTCTTTTCCCAAGAGACGTGAGGCCTGGCTTAGGAGTGCATCACGAGACCTCGCGGTTGAGGTCCTCTGGTATGGGCCTTGCATGTCGATGGGGCGAGGCTCATCTTCTTACGGACTGCGCGATGATGTCATGGTCGATACCAGTATTCCTTGTGGCCACGGCCTTGCTGTGGGCGACCTCGGCAGGTGGGCCACCGGGCGTCGTCCGGGGAGAGGAGGGGCGCAGGGGTGGTTTGGAGGTGGTGGGCACCGCCCTCTTTCCAGCCTTCCTGAGATCATCACAGGTCCATTGGGAGGATGGCGGGGCCGAGGCAGGCCAGGTCCTCCAGGAGGCCCGTAGGGCCTTTCGGGATGGGATCGAGGACAATGATCTCCTCCGGGCCATCGAGCTTTACAGGGAGGCCCTGGCACGGACGGATCATGCCCCATGGGCAGCCGAGGCAGTGTGGCGCATAGCCGAGGCATACCACAGGCTGGGCCATCTCCAAGAGGCGGTGGCCTACTGGAGGCTCGCAGCCAATGCCTTGCCTCCAGGGGAGAGAAAAACCGAGGCAAAGGCCGCCCTCGCCGACTGTCTCTTTCGGCTGTGGCGTCTGGAAGAGGCCGAGCCCCTGCTTGTGGCCCTGGGCAAGGAACTGAACACGGCCGAAGAGAGGGCATGGGCACGCTTCACGCTCGGCGACATATTGCTAGCCAAGGGGAGGGCGGCCGAGGCCGTTCGCATGTACCAGGATGCACAGGCCATTTCGCCCTCGGCGCACTGGATACCGGCCGGGAGCCTCGAGAACATGGCCGCCTTGGCCCTTGAGCGCGGAGATGAACGGCGAGCCACATGGTCTCTCATGACGGCCATTAGCCTGTATCCGGGCCACGCCCAGAGGCAGAGGTGGATGTACAGGCTGGCCAACTTGCTGATCCGGCAGGGAAAGGGCCCCGAGGCCGCCATCCTCCTCGAGAGGTTGCAGGGAGAGCATCCTGGGACAGAGGAGGCCGGGCTCGCCCAGTTGCGCCTTTGGGCGCTGGGGCACTCGGAGGGAAAGAGGCCTGTGGCCGTGGCCGGGTCACCCCCTCTGTCCACTTGGCTCGACCCTTCCCAGAGACCTCCTCATCGAGGCCAGCCAGACCCCACGTACCAGGAGGCGATACTGGCCGTAGCACAGGCCCTCTTCAGTCGCGGGCAGAAGGATGCGGCCCTGGGCCTCCTGATCAATGCATGCAGAGCCTTTCACATCAGCAAGATCCCCCCTGCCCTGGGCCGGGCCTTGAGAGAGTTGACCCGATCGGCAGTGGAGGAAGCGGTGCGAAGCGGGGAGTGCACTAGGGCCTTGGAGATCTTCGAGTCCGTCTCTGTGGCATCTCCCGGATTTGACGGGGAGGCCGTGGTTGGGGTGGGAAGGTGCCTGGAGATGGAGGGTTTCTTCGAGACCGCGGCACACATCCTCCGTATGGCCATCTCCAACAGGGGGGAAGGACCTCACAAGCTGGAGGCCTTGACCGGTCTCCTTGTGGCCTCCTTGGGCCTGAGGAGATGGGATGATGCTCGACGTGCGCTGGAGCAGATCCCAGAAGGGGTGGGGTGGAAGAGGTGGGCCGAGGTGCTTTTGGATTGGGCCGCTGCCGATGAAGATCCGGGGTCGGGTCCTCTTGCGGGCCGGTGGCTCAGCGATCTAATGCAGGGGAGGATCCCGGCCGCGGCCGCGGTGGAGATAGGTCGATTCTCCATGTCCCGGGGTGGGGATGCAAGGGCATTGGATCTCCTCCGAGACCTGTTGGAGAGAGGTGAGCCAGGGCAGGAGTCGGCCTGGGCCGAGGCCTGGGTGGTCTACGGTGACCTCTTGGCCCGTCTCGGGAGACAAGAGGATGCGGAGGCTGCGTACAGGCGTGCCACCGAGGCACAGGCCCCGGAAGACAGACAATGGGCTGCGTACAAGATCCTCATGTCCGAGTTGGCTGCTGGGCGCCAACACGGGCTGAAGGAAGAATGGGAGATGCTGAGGCAGGGGCCTGAGGGGGGCGCCTTGAGGAGGCTGGCAGAGCTACTCCACCGGGGTGGCGATCTCTGAGGGGCAGAAACCGGAGGATCGGTCGTGCAGCAGGACCTTCAAGGCCAGTGGTTGAAGGCCGTGAGGAGCTTCAATGACTCCACAGGGAGGCTTCGTCACGCGTATCAGGCCCTTCAGGTACGAGTGGAGGCACTGAATCTCGAGCTCGAGGAGACCAACCGCGAGCTCTTGGAGACCGTCCGGCAGAAGGAGGAGCTGAGGGCCCATCTCTTCAATATCCTGGAGGGACTGCCCATCGGCGTCCTGGTGGGGGACCTGGGAGGGAGGCTCAGCCTGGCCAACCGCGCGGCCAGGGAGTGGATCCACATCGGCGAAGAGATGATGAAGGCCTCCCTCCTGGAGCTTCTGGACCCGTGGCTCCCTCACCAGGAGGCCTCGGCCCTGGTGGCACCCCCCAAGGATGGAGC
>CAZOXN010000325.1:0-4162 GCA_964583655.1 uncultured Desulfarculaceae bacterium
CCCCAGAGTAATAACCAGTGTATTCGCCGAAGGGACCCTCTGGCATGAAGGCCTCGGCGTCCACTTCCCCCTCCACCACGATCTCCGATGTTGCGGGCACAGGCAGGTCACTCGTCTCGCATC
The DNA here is from genome assembly GCA_964583655.1 of uncultured Desulfarculaceae bacterium. GTDB lineage: Bacteria > Desulfobacterota > Desulfocorpusculales > Desulfocorpusculum > Desulfocorpusculum > CAZOXN01. The sequence continues at coordinate 124 of CAZOXN010000325.1, forward strand.
TCACCACTTCCACTGGCTCGCCTCTGATGGCCCCAGCCAGATCGTACTCCGACTCGAAGGCCGACAGGCGCGCGGCCCCCATGAGAAACAGGAGCGGATGGCACCCCACCACCGCTGCCACGGGCATCGGCCTCTTGGCGGCCTGGTACTTCTTGAGCATGATGTCTGCATGCTTTCCCTTTATGAACTGGGTCCCCAGGAGATCCTTACCCAGGAGCTGGAGCCTGTAGGTGCCCAAGTTCACCCAATCGCTATCAGGATCCTTGGTGACCACGAAGTGGGCCGTCCCGAAGTAGCGACCGCCGTCCCTCGGATAGAACTTGGGGACTGGAAACCTGAACAGGTCCACCTCGCTCCCCTTCATCACGTTCTCCTTGCACGGGCCCGTCTCCACCCACTTGGGTGGGATCCTCTTTTCCCCTTTCTTCACCCATTCCCGCATGAGGTCGACCAAGGTGGATTCCTTGGGTGCCCCCATGGTTATGGCGAGCCTCCTGGTCGTCGTGCAGGCGCTGGTCAAGACTGGGCTGCTGTAACCCTTGACCCTCTCGAACAGGAGGGCTGGGCCACTTTGCTCCTCGTTGAGCTTGGCGACATGGGAGAGCTCCAGATCCCAGTCCACCTCCGCCGTTATCCTCTTCAACTCCCCCTCCTGCTCACAGGTGGAGATCCATTGCCTCAGGTCCATGCGTCGTTCTCCTTCCCTCCGTCTCTGCGCTCACCTAGGGATCTTCGTGCGCTTCATGGCGCGTTCCATGATGAGATCGAAACCGCTCTTCTTCCCTATGAGGGGCTCGCTCCTCTTCTGGCTCCAGACGGTCTCAGGACGACTCTGGAGGATGAGGACCTGCCCTGCGGCTGGCAGGTCCTTGTCTATGGCCCATTCGATATCCATGGGCCGTCCGTAATACTCCTCGATCTGCTTCCCCATCCGGGCCAGGTTTATGACGTCTTCATCGATCATGCACTGATTGCATTGCCGCTCCTCTGGGATGGGGAGCCTCTTGACCGTCTGGGTCTCGGCATCGGTAGTATAGTAACAGTCCTTCCTGGAGATGGTCCTGTCCGCTATCTCCATGGTCACCTTGTTCACCACGAAGTGGTCTGGCGTGCACTCCCCGCTCACCACGCTCTCTCCGAACCCCCAGTTGGCGTCTATGACGATGCAGGAGGGGTCACCGGTGGTGGGGTCCAGGGTGAACATGACCCCCGCTGTCCAGGAGTTGACCATCTTCTGGACACCCACGGAGACGGAGACCTTCTCGTGGGGGAAACCCATCCTGATCCTGTACGAGATGGCCCTCGGGGTGAAAAGACTCGACCAGCACTTGCGGATGTGAAAGAGGAGATCGTCAACGCCCCGGATCCAGAGGTAGGTCTCCTGCTGCCCGGCGAAGCTCGCCCCTGGCAGGTCCTCTGCAGTGGCACTGGAGCGGACGGCCACCGGGGCAGCCGGGATGTTGCACAGCCGCGAGAGACGCCTGTAACACTCCGCGATCTGATCCTCCATCTCCATGGGCATGGGGATCCCTTCCAAGAGGCATCGGACCTCCTGGCTCGCGGCCTCTACGCTGCGCAAGTCCTCCGGATCCACCTCCCTCAGGGCATCGAAGACCCGTTCCTTTACCATGGCCTCCTGCAGGAAGCCCTCGTAGGCCTCGGTGGTCACCGCGTAACCAGGCGGGACCGGGATCTTGGCCTTGAGGAGCTCACCCAGGCTCGCGCACTTCCCCCCAACTAGGGCCAGGTGCTCTTTCCCCACCTCGTGGAACCAGAGCGTGTAACGCATCCCATCCCCCCAGAAAGGACCGGGCTGGCGGTCACTTGCGGGCCGCCAGCCCATTGCGGATCAGGCCCTCTGTACCATGTTCACCACACCCTTGTTCCCGTCCACCCTGATGATGTCCCCTGTCTTTATGACAGAGGTGGCTATGCCCGCCCCGGTCACCGATGGGACTCCGTACTCCCTGCACACGATGGCCGCGTGGCTGGTGAGGCCGCCTATGTCCGTCACAGCCGCCTTTATCTTGGTGAACACCGGTGCCCAGGAGGGATTCGTGGTGGGGCAAACGAGGATCTCGCCAGGCTCCAGGGTATTTATCTCCTCGAGGAGCTTTATGACCCTGGCCTTGCCCTCCGCCACCCCGGCCGAGGAGGCGAACCCCTTCACCTCGGTCACATCCCCTGGCTTGATCGCCGTGCCCTTGAGCCACTCGGCCACCTTGTCCGATGTCACCCCCCAGAGCATGACGGTGAATGGTTCGGCGATCTCCTCAGGGACCGTGCCAAGGGCCGGCGGTGGTGTCCACTTCCTGGCCGCATCCAGGATCTTCCTCCTCTTGGATGCCTTCCCCTTCCAGTGCGCACCCCTGGCAGGGACACCCTCCCCTAGGGCGTAGGCAGTGACCATGTCCTCGATGATCATGGGGACCTCGAACCTGTTGAAGAGGTATACGTCTTCTGCCTCGTCGAGCAGGCCGTACTTGGCGAGCAATGCCCCCAGCCTCCACATCTTCTCGAAGACGATGGTATGGAACCAGTGCTCCACCCAGAAGAGGTGGTCCTCGGCGTACTTGTAGATGGTCCGGCAGGTCTTGTACGCGTCCTCGAAGGCCTTCTTGTCGTCTTCGTTGGCTATGAGATTCCTGTATTCCTGTGCCAGTTTCTCCCTCTCCTGCTCGATCTCCTCCAGGTACCGCTCGATCCGCTCGCCCCTTTCCAGCCGCTCCATGTAGCTTCTGAGGTACCCGAAGGGGACCTCGGGCTTGTTGATCCAACTCCCCTCGTAGTGGAACCAGCCGCTACCGCAGGAGGCGTAGAACCAGGGGTCCTTGACCGATTCCAGGGCCCTCAGCCACTCCTTTCCGTCTAGGTCCTTGGAGAGTCTCTCCACCTTCTCCTGGGCAGGGAGATCCGCCTTCAGGACCTCCTTCACAGACGGCATGGTGGAGGCCATCCTCGCCAGCTTGCACAGCTCCTCCTCCGGCCTGTACATGGTCACCACGGCCCCGGCCACGAGCTTGCCTATGGTGCTCTCGCTGATGCCGGGAAAGAGCTTCCTGCAGGTGTCGGCGAACATAAGGTAACCGAGGTAAGAGAGGTTCAGATACTCGAAGTGGTACTGCCAACCCTTTATGATCCCGTTGACCAGCTTGTCGTAGGCATCCATGACCTCGAAGGAGCTGAAGTACCCCCTCGGGGCAGGGAACACCACGTCGTCGCCCTCGAACTTCGGGAGTTCATCCGGGATGGTGAGCCTCTCCATCTCCTCTCCCAGGGCTCGGAACTTCTTGAGCCACTTCTCGTAGAGCTCGTCGTAGTGTGCAAACACATAGAAGACCCTCTTCTGAAAGAGCTCCGCCTTCTGCTGTATGACCTCCGGGGGGGGCGGTTCCACCGCGCAGATATACATGTAGCAGCCCACCATCCTCTGAGCCACCCCCTGGGCCGGGGGGATGCAGAAGACCCTCGTATTGTATTGGGACAGGGATATCTGCCATGCCTCGTGGAATATCAGGTCCCAAGGGTACATGGGCTCCGGGGCATGGATCTTGTCGTGGTACCAAAACTGCCTGTCCTCCCAACCAGTCCTGTCCTTGCTGAAGATGTAATAGGGTGGATACATCTCCTCCCAACCGTCCAACTCCCCTGGGTAGACAAGCTCGCTCGGCTTGGGAAAACCTCCATCGGACATCTCCCCCCTCCTCTTGCTGAGAAGTTGATGTTGACAGTCCTCCCCTCGCCCAAGACCCCTATGGCCTCCGCATGGCTCTCACCCCCCAGCACCCCATGGTCTATGGTCTCGTGACAGGTCGGAAAGGCCGCCTCGGCTCGTCGTTTTGGCCAAGGCTCCCATCGGGTCCCTTCAATGACTCACGAGACATCAGGCCCGGTCTAGACCTGGGCCACCGCTTCTTCCCAGGTCCCCATCATCGAGTCTCAATCATGCGCCGGGGGCGTCTTGCGCCCCCTTTCTGCTATCTCCCAGGGCCTCTACGGATGGGCCCTGCCGAAGGTGGATCTGATCATGGGGCACGAC
>CAZOXN010000326.1:0-4158 GCA_964583655.1 uncultured Desulfarculaceae bacterium
TCTCTTTCCAGTACGTGGAACCCAGTCCTGCGCACTCGTACTTCTCAGGATACGGGGCGCAGCCCCCGGCCGCGACCCAGCAGATGAGGGTCGCCCCCAGTATGGCGAGCCCTCGCGACACCCCTCCCAGGCCCTCCTTGATCTTCATCTGCCATCACCCCCAAGTCCTTGGGCCCCTAGACCCCATCACGCCCTCCTCAGGAGGACGACTCTGTTGCTGTTGGTGCCCTTCACGTTGTTATCCACGCCCCAACAGTTAGCGGTCTTGGTGAAGCGCTGGCTATTGACGAGGACCAACACCGGGTCCAACCCGGCGCCGATGGCCGCTGGGATCACATGTTCCTCTAGGCGCACCCTCCCCCCCCTGATCTCCCCCACCTCGAAGGCCACATGGCCTCCTGGAGTCAGGATACGATAGAGCTCCTGGAAGACCTTTTCCATCTTGTGGACCCAACCTTCGAGCCCTTTCAAGATGCTGATGGGGACGCTCATGGCGTCAAGCCCGATGAACCAGCAACGGAGCCAGTTGTCTGTGGCGTAGTCCACCACGTCGAGAAAAGGAGGAGATGTCACCACGAGCTGGACCGAGCCGTCAGGGATCTCCGGGGTGTGGCCCGCGTCCTCGCTGAGGATGACCAAGGATTCCTTGGCCCGCCTCAGGGCCGCTCGGCTCTCCTGGTCGCAGTCTCTGAGGAGGGAGGCGCTCTTGGCCAAGATGATCTGGGTCAGATCCCTCCTCGGTGGGGCCTGTCCCCTCCTCTCGTTGATCCTCCTTTGGGATTGCACGGAGACGGCCTGATTCGGCGGCATGGTATACACGGAAAGGAAGCCCTTGGAATGGCCCGTCAGACGATTGATGGCGACCATGCGGATCCAGTCGTCCACGGCGTCCAGCGACCCCTCCTGCTCCACCTTCAGGAGATGCTTCTTCAAGGCGCATATCTCGCGCAGGGTATCCGGGTGGTAGAAGACAAGAAGCTCCTCTGGGAACTCGTCGTGATCCTTCAAGTCGATGGAGTTCAGCCTCTCAGCCACGGCCGCCCAAGTGGGCGGAGAGAACCTCGGCCGTACCAGTGCCGACGCCAGCGGGTTTATGTCGCAGCCCATCACACGACGCCCGAGCAAGGCGGCCTCGACCAAGGTCGTCCCCCTCCCCATGAAGGGGTCGTAGACCAAGGATCCGGGCTGTGTGAGCCTTTGCACGAAGAAGCGCGGGAGTTGGGGCTTGAAGCATGCCCTGTAGGAGATCTCGTGGAGAGAATGGGCGGCGCGTTGCCTGGAGGTCCAGAACTCGTTGGCAAAAGTCGGGACTTGCACGGCGAGGCCATGGGAAAGGACCGCCTTTGTGTGAGCGGTCACCGTGGCCTTTCCGAAGGCACGGAACAGGCGAAGTTCCTCCATCAAGGACTCCTGGGTCTGGCAACAGGGAGGTAACTCTGGTGCCTTCGAGAAGAGAGAGAGCTGGCTCATGGTTCATACGAAAGGGTAACGGTCATCTGCTACCTCGGGTCCATCCTTCCGTGCCAACCGTCGTATTCCTGATGAAAGCGTTGGATATGACCCAGATCCGCTAAGCTCGAGTATGTCCCCTCACCGATAATGAGGTGATCCAGGACACGGATGGCCATGATGCGTCCTGCCCAACAGAGGTCCCGTGTGATCCGGAGGTCATCCTGGGAGGGCTTCGGGTCTCCAGAAGGGTGGTTGTGCGCCAGGACCAGTCCCGCTGCATGGAGCTCCAGGGCCCGCTGGATGACCTCCCGAGGGTACACCGTGCTGGCCGTCAGTGTCCCATGGAACATATCTTCCAGGCACAAGATCCTGTTCTGGCTGTTGAGAAAGAGGACCTTGAAGACCTCCCGCTTGAGGTCCCTCATGCTGTGGTAAAGGTAATCGAAGACCTCGCGCGAGGAACCGAACCTGTATGGCATCCCCTCCAGGCGGTCCTCCAGGAACCTGCGGGCTACACCGTGGATGAGCCTCACGGCCAAGGCGTTCCTCGGGCCGATACCGTCTATCTGCTGGAGCTGTGCCGGCGAGGCCTCCAGGACCTGTCTGAGGCTCCCGAATCGCCGGATAGCCGCGCGCGCCATGGGCTTGCAATCCTTGCGAGGGGTCCCCAAGGTGAGGAGGAGTTCCAAGACCTCTTCATCCGTAAGGGCGCCCAGGCCTCGCTCCAGGAACTTCTCGCGGAGTCTTCCCCTGTGCCCTTCGGCGTTCTTCGTCCGGTCGAGTGGGTCCATGCCCTTGGTCCGTCGCATGCCCCTTAGGCCACGGCCTTTGTGACGAATCCTATCCTACCCCTCACCTATGGTCAAGGAGATTGAGGAGCACCAGGAGGAGGGAAGCGGTCTGCACGGCCGCCAGCAAGAGTCCCGCCTGTGCCAATCCGAGCGACGGGATCAAGATGGTCGCTGGCAGCAGGGCCCCTAGGGCGGCACCCAAGTGGTCAGCAGCACCGGCCTGCCCGGCGACTCGGCCAGGGGCCACGGTCCCTTGGCCCAAAGTGGCGCAAACGATGGGGAAGGCGGCACCTGTGCCGGCCCCAGCCAAGAACATCCAGGTGCCAAGGGCCACCCCTATCGTCCAGTCGCTCCATGAGGGGCCTGGGGCATCGAAGAAGAGTGGGAGCCATCCCAAGGGGACCCCCAGGCACAGGAGCAGGAGAAGACCTTGATCCCACAGGAGGGCCCGGAAGGCCCCCTTGAGGCATGAGGAGCGGAACCGGGAGCCGATCCGACCCCCGGCAGCAAGCCCGGCCATGAACAGGGCGACGATGATCCCCAGCCTGGAGTAAAGGTAGCCCTGTACGGCCTGATACATATAGAGGCAAAGGATCTCCTGGGCCATGCCCGTGAAACCCGTCAGCGCTACGATCATCAGCCGCGACCTCCGGGTCATGCCCTTCCTCACGGGCAAGAGGTAGGCCAGGATCACCCCTGCCAACAGGAGCAGCAGCCAGCCGAACCTGAGGTCTTTGAGGCGCCCGAGTAGAGACCACCCCCACTTCTCTCCAGCGATGAGTTCCCAAACCATGAGGTAGTGGAGATAGGATACGGGGTAGGCGTCCTCGTTGACTGGGCCCTGGTGATCCTCCAGTGCACGCCTCCATAGTTCGATTTGGTTTGCCTGTATCCAGTACGAGAACGCCTCCGGCGGGAAATACGGGTCGCGGATATCACGGGTCTCCATCCTCTTCCCCAAGACCTTAGGATCCAGCCCGACGGTCCCGGGGAGGGGTGAGGCCAGCAATGTGGAGCGCTCACCAGGCACCAAGACGACCTCCGAGAATACCTCCTGGAGGGTCCGATGGAGGGTGCCGAGGTATGCCAACATCTCGTCCCCGAAATAATGTATCGACCCAGTGACAGAGGTCATCAGAAGGGCATTGGGGCGCATGGCCCGCCTGAGGTCCCGAAAGAACTCCACCGTATGATAGCGATTGAGCAAAGCAGTGGAAGGGTCCGGCACCTGCAAGAGCACGGCGTCCAAGACCCCAGAGGGGATGTTCCTTGCCCAATAACGCGCATCTACGAACGAGAGGAGAACGCGCGGGTCCTTCAAGGCCGCTTCGACATCCGAGGGCAGATATGGACTTGCGATCTGGAAGACCAATGGGTCCAGCTCCACCACATCTATCTCCCTCACTGGGTACTCGAGAAGAAGCGGCAGGACGCTCCCCGGTCCTCCACCGATGACCAAGAGCCTCCCTGGCTCTGGCTGTTGGTTCATGAGGAGGTGGACGGGAAAGGCCACCCCTTGAGGATCAGGAAAGCTCGTGAGGAGATGTCCATTGCCGAAGACGCTGAACTGCCCGTTGAGGTCGCCCAACTCTACGCTCTGATACAAGGACTCCTTGGTGGAGAGGCGCTGCATGCCTGGGTGAAGTGCCCTCCAGCGCGCCTCTAAGGAAGCCTCTTGCAGGTGGTCGAAGGCACCCGAGGCCAGCCGCTCGTTGTCGCAGCAGAGACCGCCGCCGCGCGTGGGCACGGGCTCGGAGGGATTGTAAACGAAGTGATCGGCGGGCTCAGTGGCGGGAGACTCGGTCGCCAGGCTCCCATCGCCAATCAGCGAATTGGCGTTTCCCTGCGAATGCAGGTAGAAGCGAGTGGCCTTCGCGCGGGCCAGTGGCCAGTCGTCTTCTTCCCGCCAGGAGTT
>CAZOXN010000327.1:0-4149 GCA_964583655.1 uncultured Desulfarculaceae bacterium
GAGTAACTGCGAGGGGATGAGTTTGTTTCTGTTGACCCAGCTCTTGCTGTCGAATGCCCACATGGGCCAGTGGACCTTGACCACCGACGGCTCCTCGAAGAATCGCACTGCGGACTGGATGGCACTAGGCAGCAGGGCGTCATCCGAATCCAGAAAACAGACCACCTCTCCATGGCTGAGAGAGAAACCGGTGTTCAGGGCAGAGGCCTGTCCACCGTTTTCCTTGAGGACCGCCGTTATCCTGTCGCCATAGCTCAAGACGATATCCGGGGAGCCGTCCGTGGAACCATCGTCCACCACGATCACCTCGGTACTGGGATAGGTCTGCGCGAGGGCGCTGTCGATGCACTCCCTGAGATAACGCCCGTAGTTGTAACTGCTGATCACGATGCTCGCCAGGCGGTCTCTGCTCATGGATCAGACCTCCTCCGGTTCAAGGCGTCCAGGCCCGCAGCCGCTGCCCATTTAATCACAGGAGATCTCCTCGATCAACCTCTGGAGCACATGGCTGTGGCCGAAATAGGCATTTGCCACATCGATGGCACCCCTCACATGGCGCTCGTAGTCACCCTCAACCTCACGGATGGCCTCCACGGCCCCGTCAAGCCCGGTGAAGGAGAGGAGGCCGGACCCCAGAGGCAGGCTTCGAGGAAAGCCAGTGTCCTGAACCACCACCGGCCGCCCTGAGGCCAAGTAGCACGCAGAGCGGCAACTGAACCAGCCGCTGCGCATGGCCACATACACGTGCTTAGCTGGGGAGATCTCGCCCCGAGAGGCGGCTATGAAGTCCTGGTAAGCCCCAGGGGTAATGCTCATGGCCGGCCCATCCACCACCTGCCAGCCCGCCTGAGCCAGCCGGTCCAGGGGGGCCTTGACACCGCCCACGGCCACCTTCAGCGGGACATCCAGGCGCTGCGGCATCTCCATCAGGCGCTCGAACTCCTGATCCTTGCTCCTGTATTCCACGCCTTCGTACAGCAATATCCCCTTGAAGGCGTTCCATGTCATCACCGTGGTCCAGGGCCCGTGTACCGGGGGGCGGATGCGGGCGAGAGGTTCCCACAGCTCCGCTACCACGGGCATGCGCGTGGTCTTCCATCGGAGCCCCACCTTGGGGATGAGGCAGTCCGGCCCATGGATGTTCTCCGCGTAGGTGAAGTGCTGATCGTGGGCCAGGACACTGGCGCACCACCTCTCCACGTTCTCGGACCAATCGAACCTCTCGCTCAGCATGATCTGGTTGTAACCGGGGTCCGTATCCAGGAAGACCTTGGTACAGTGCGGGGAGAGCTCGTCCGGTATCATGCACGCCCCGCTCACGTTGAGAAAGACCTCGGCAGTGCGGGCCACCTCGTTGAATGCCTTCCTCTCCATGCCGTAACTGGTCTCGTGGAGGTGAAGGTAATGCCACCGACCTTCCAGTTCCGGGGCGTACCCCCTGAAGAAGTCCCTGAGGAACGCAGCGGAGTAGGTCCCGTCGGATGTATAGGTCCTCTCCAGGGGGTGATAGGGCCAGCTCCACGTGTCCTCGTGATAGTACACGTCGTGCCCCAGGCGCGCGAGGCCGATCACGTACTGGAGGTAGTCCCACGCCACCCCGCCCACCGGGTAGAGCCCGACTATCCCCGTGACGATGATTCGGAGGGGAGGGCCCATCACTGCCTCAGGTCGAACACGACTAGTCTGTCGTTCTCCAGGACACAAGGGTAATGGCCTCGGAGATAACGGTGAAATGGGACGTAATGATCGAGCCACCAAAAGGCCGGCCACACAAAGGCGATGAAGCCGGCCCCCTGCCGCCTGAGCCTCTCCATCTCTGCCATGGCTGTCTCATCGTCCGGTGGCGGACCCCAATATCTCCCTGCGCGTTCCAGAAAAGGTATCGCCCTTCGGCCGAGGAGTTCACCCCCCACGCCCCATCGATCCTCATCCACCAAGATGAACGATCCCCCTGGAGGTATGAGCCGCTCCATCTCCTGGATCGACCTGTGCATCCGGTGGAACCATGACTCCCGGAGGCACGCCTCCATGTCGAAAGGCCTCCCCAACCTGGCGCACCAACGGTCGAGCTCCGAGTAGTAGAAGTCGAACTCCTCGACCCCTATCCTCACCCTCTCTTCCAAGGGCCTACCTGCATACCAGTTCTCACCATGCCACCGGTACGTACCCAGAGGAGTTGGGATCTCCTCGACCCTACCGAAGAGCGGGACCACGGTCCAGAGATAACCGTCCACGCCATAGCGGATCCCCTCAGGAAGGGGAAAGAGCCTCTCCAGGGCCCAGCGGGCCCATGCGTGCCCGGCCTTGGCCACCACCTTTCCCGTGGGGATCCCGTCCTGGTCCACCACCTCCAGGGGCCAGTCCACCTCCGCTACCTCCTGGTCCTCGAAGAGGTGGACAACCGATTCCATGGCAGCCGGCCCGAGCTCGTCATCCGAATCCAGGAAACATATCACCCCACCTCGACACCTGGAAAAGCCGGCGTTGAGGGCAGAGGGCATGCCCCCGTTCTCTTTGGCGATGGCCACGATCCGGCCGGCGTAAGACTCCATGACCTGCCTGGAGTTATCCGTGGAGCCATCGTCCACCACGATAACCTCCGTGTTCGCATATGTCTGGGCCAAGGCGCTCTCGATGGACGTCTCCAGAAAGCGGCCATAGTTGTAGTTGCTTATGATCACTGAGACCAGCAGGGGTTCACCCATATCCCTCTTCCCCCGAGCCCCTCACAAACCTGCCCGCGCCATCAGGCTCGCCAGGACCTTTTCCGCAGCGAAGTACTCCTGTGCGATATCCATGGCCGCCTGGCAGTTTCCCAGATAGTCTTTCTCGATGGCCTCCACCGCCGCGAGGATTTCCTCCATGGTGGCGAAGCCGAACAGCCCCTGCCCGGTGGGTAGGTACTTGCTGAACCCGGTCTCCTGGGTGATGACCGGTCTGCTGGAAGCGAGATAGCACGCGCTTCTGTCGCTGAACCATCCGGTCCTGGGGCGGACGTACTGGTCGCGGGCCACGGTCATCTCCCCGCGCGATCCCTGGATGTGCTGCCGATAGCTCTCTATGTCCCTGGAGACTGGCAGGGAATCCACCGGGTGCCATCCGTAACCCTCGAGCATCCGCCAAAGGGCCTCGTCTCTGCCCAGGGCGATCTCGAAGGGGGCGCTGCAAAGACGCGGCAATTCGATGAAGCGCATGAATTCGCGGTCCTTGGTCCAGTAATACTTCTCACCCTGGTACATGACCTCCTTGCCCTCGTTGTGCCATGTGGTGATGGTGGTGTAACGGGAACCTCCAGATTGCATCGGGGCGTCCCACAAATCCATGACCACTGGCTGGCGGGTGGGGAGCCATTGGAAGCGTTGGATGGGGGCCAGGCAGTCGTCGGCCCCCAGGTTCTCTCCGAAGCTGAACAAGACATGATGTGCCCCAAGGGCGGCGATGGTGGCCTCATCGCCCGATGCCACCTTGACCTGACAGGCGAAGGGGTCTGACTCCACGTAGATGCGCCTGGGGATGGTCATGTGTTCCTCACGCAACTCCTGCGCCCCTGTGACATTGAGGCATGCATCCGCCTCCCGATATAGCCGCAGGAGCTCCCCCTCGGACATGCCATAACAGGTACCGCCCGGGTAATGCCCCCGAAATGCCCATCGATCCCGGAATCCGTAGGCCTCAAGGATCGGGGCGATGGCCCTGATGTTCCCTGAGGCGTCCGGGGAGAAGTCGTTGATCTCAGGGTCGTAGACGTACCTCCCCGAGTCCTCCACGTAGTAAACGTCGTACCCTAGACGCCGAAGCCCTATGAGGTAGTGCAGAAACTGGTACGTGACCCCGGCCAAGGGGTACCAAAAGAGGATCCCGAAGACGATCACCTTCATTTTCATCCCCTGCCCTCACACGGCCCAGCCCAGGGCCACGCCGCGGCCTTCGAACTGGAGGCGATGAAACCTGGCGTATACCCCGCCGGAGGCCATGAGTTCCTCGTGGGTCCCTGTCTCCACCACCTTCCCGTTCTCCAGGACCACCACCCTGTCGGCACCTCGGATGGTCGAAAGCCTGTGGGCCACTATGAACGTGGTGCGACCAGCCATCAAGGCCTCCAAGGCCTCCAAGAGAGAGGCCTCGGTCCTGGCATCCAAGGCCGAGGTG
>CAZOXN010000328.1:0-4142 GCA_964583655.1 uncultured Desulfarculaceae bacterium
GGCGTCTGAGGAAGACAGGGCCGCTCTCCAGGACAGAGAGGGGGTTGCTCGAGCACCACGCCGCGGCGGGCTATGTCCTGTTGTGTTACTACCAGGGAGAGGTGTACAGCTTCGCAGCCAAGGTGGCCAGGGAACACCACGAGCGCAGGGATCGCTCCGGCTATCCCCTCGGGATCCCCCTGACAGACTCCATGGTGGAGATCATCGCTGCCTGCGATATCTACGACGCCCTCCTGTCTCCGAGGCCGTATCGCCCCACTTCTTACGATAACCGAACGGCCCTGGAGGTCCTCACGGAGATGGCGGTCGAGGGCAAGCTGGACTGGTCGGTAGTCCGTGCCCTGGTCTCTTACAATCGCAAGCTCAAACCACATCCCAGCGAATGCCAGGTGTCCCAGGAGAAGAGGGGCGTGCCGCCGGAGGGAAATCTCTACGGGGTGATCGTAGAGGAGGAGCAATAGTACCTAAGGCCCAGAGGATACCCTGGGGGATCGAGGTGTCAGGTAACCCTTAGGTCTTGGGGCTCGACACAGGGGGCAATGGCGCCATGGCTGGGCTGCGGGCCGCCACAGGGCGATGGCGAGGGCGTCAGGGGTGTGGAGACGGGGCTGCCCCCGTGGGCCAGACCATATGTCAGGGGCCGTTGGTGAGGTCTCCTGCAGCAATCGTGGGAAGGGCGTGATGGAGAAGCGCTTGGGAAGGAAATCGCTGCCATGATCCTGAGGCGCAGGGCCGCATCTCACCCCGGGCCGATGAACAGGGATCTGGAAGGGATGGCCAAGACCCGCCACGACCTCCTAGTCGTCGGCGGTGGTATCACCGGGGCGTGTGTGGCCTGGGATGCCTCCCTGAGGGGTCTCCGTGTGGCCTTGGTGGAAAGGGGGGACTTCGGTGCCGCCACGTCTGCGGCCACCTCCAAGCTGATCCATGGTGGGCTTCGCTATCTGCGCCAGATGGAGCTTGGTCTGGTGAGGGAGTCGCTCCACGAGAGGCGAATACTGGAAGTCATAGCCCCTCACTTGGTCTATCCCATCCCCTTTCTGATCCCGACCTACAAGGGGCGTCAGGGCAAGGCCCCCCTCACCCTGGGGATGATAGTGTACGAGCTCTTGGCCTACGACCGGGCCCACGTGGACGACCCCAACAAGCGGATCCCTGGCCACAGGGGACTTTCCCCGGCCGAGGTCCTGGACCTGGAACCGTCCGTGCGGCGCGAGGGTCTGACAGGGGGAGTCCTCTACTATGACTGCCAGGTCTACAGCCCTGAACGCCTAACCCTGGAGTTCTTGCTATCGGCCGCGCAGCGAGGGGCCCGTCTTGCCAATTACGCCCAGGCCCTGGAGTTCCTGCTCGACGGGGAGAGGCTGGCCGGGGCCCTGGTGGAGGATCGAATCTCGGGTCGCAGGCATGAGATACGCGCCTTGGCAGTGGTCAATGCCACCGGGCCATGGGCCGATCTCATGCTGCAGGGCCTGCCAGGACGCCGTCACGAGGCTGCGCACAGATTAGTGCGTTCCAAAGGGATTCACCTTGTCACACGCCCTCTGACCCGCGGCAACGCCTTGGTGCTCATCACAGAGGAGGGCCGGCACATCTTTCTGATCCCATGGCGCGGCCGGACCCTGATCGGTACCACGGACACCCCGTACGAGGGGCATCCCGACGATCTAGCTGTGACCGAAGACGAGATCGCCATCTTCCTGGGAGAGGTCAACCGTGCCTATCCCCCGGCGGCCTTGACCCGCGACCACGTGCTGGCCTTCTATGCGGGCCTTCGGCCCTTGGTCGATCCCGAGACTCGGACCGATACCTACCGTGCGTCGCGCCGATACGAGATCCAGGACCACAGGGAAGAGGGGCTCCCAGGGCTCTTCACCGCAGTGGGAGGCAAGTATACCACCTCCAGGGGCCTGGCCCGGAAGCTAGTGGATCAGGTCTTCCAGTTCCTGGGCGACGAACCGCCCACATGCAAGACCGAGACTACCCCGCTTTGGGGTGGCAACATCGGGATATACGCCTCATTCCTCCAGAGGGCATCGGATGCCGAGGGGCAGCAAGTACCGAGGCATGTGCTGGAGAACCTGGTGAGGAACTACGGCTCGCGATACGGGGAGATACTGGAGCTGGCCAGACAGGAGCCAGGGCTGGGACGCCCCCTGCATCCGGAACTCCCGGAGATCGGGGCCCAGGTGGTGCACGCAGTCAGGAACGAGATGGCCTTCTACCTGACGGACGTCTTGCTCCGGAGGACAGGGATCGGGACCCAGGGGGACCCAGGCGAAGCGTGCCTCGGGCGGGTCTGTGATCTCATGGCCAGGGAGTTGGGGTGGAGGAAAGGCCAGGCCAGGACGGAGATGGAGAAGGCGCGGGCCGTGTATCGCCCAAGCCCTGGTTAAAGCCATCCCTTTTTCTTGAAGTACACCAGCATGGTGAGGCCACACGCCGACATGAGAATCAGGACCGCAGGGTACCCCCACGGCCACTCCAGCTCCGGCATGCACTTGAAGTTCATCCCGTAGACCCCGGCCAAGAAGGTCAGAGGTATGAAGATCGTCGAGATGATGGTGAGGAATTTCATCACCTCGTTCAGGCGGTTGCTCACGCTGGACACGTATATGTCGAGCATGCCGGCGATTATGTCCCGATAGGTCTCCACGGTCTCGATCACCTGGACGGTATGGTCGTACACGTCTCTCAGGTATATGCGCGTGGGGCTCGTCACCAGGGCCGAGTCCCCCCGCTGCATGACGTTGAGGACCTCTCTCAGGGGCCACACAGCCCTCCTCAGTACCACCATCTCCCTCTTGAGGTGCTGGATGGCCTGCAGGACGGTGGTCCTGGGATGGGCAACCAACTCGTCCTCCATGGACTCTATCTCCTCACCCAGTTTCTCCAGGATGAAGAAATAGTTGTCGACCACGGAATCCATCAGGGAGTACACGAGATAATCGGCCCCCATTTTCCTTATACGACCCTTGGCCGCCTCGAGCCTCTCCCGGATCCCGTTGAAGGCGTCTCCCTCGCCCTCCTGGAAGGAGATGACGTAGTTTCGGCCCAGTATGAGGCTCACCTGATCGGAGCTCAATTCCTTGTCCGTCTCGTTGTAATGGAGCATCTTGAGGACGATGAACGCGTATTCCCCGTAGTCCTCCATCTTCGGACGCTGACCGGTGTCCAGAACGTCCTCCAGCAAGAGGGGATGGAGGTCGAAACACTTGCCGATGTCCTCGATGGTCTGGACCTGGTGGATGCCGTTGACGTTTATCCAGGTGATGCCAGGCTTGTCCTTGTACAGGCCGCACTCCTCCACGGAGCCGGTCTGCCTGGTGCGGAAGTCCGCCTCGTTGTATTCCACCACCGTGATCCTGACCTGCTCGGTCTTCCTCTCGCCTATGTGCACAAGGGTCCCCGGAGGGAGTCCGGCCTTCCTTGACCTCCTCTTGGCGGCCCTCGCCCGTCTCTTGCCCTGCCTTGACATGACCGTCAGCGTCAGTGATCCGTCGGTTGCGCCTTGCGTGGGGTGCCCTTTGCCGCGGCCCTGAGGCCCGCCCATACAGGCCGCAGCGGTCGAGCACCCATCAAACCACCGCCCCCAGCCTTTCCCGTAAGGCCGACGTGAACTCCTCCTCGGTCTGCTTGGCCTTGGCACGCATGATCCTGTCGCCGAACATAGCGAGCTTCCCCACGATGTTCACATCGGTCCTGTACGATACCTCCACCGCCCCGTCTGCGGTCTCGCGTAGATCCACCACGCTCTTCTGAACGAAGTGACCGGCCTTGGCTATGGTGTCGTACCCTTCCCCCTCCATCTCCAGGTGATTGGGTGGCTCCGCCCTGGAGACGATGTTCCTAAACTGAAACTTGACCGCGATGGGGCCGACCTTCTGTTTGACGATGCAGTCATAGGTCTTCTCATCCACGCGATCTATCTTCTCCGCACCCGGGATGCACGCGAGCAATGTCCCTGGCTCCAGCAAGGACTCCCAAATCTTCCATATGGGCGCCTTGAGCGTAAAACTCCCCTCCAGCTTCACCGCCTCATCTCCCCCATACTGGCGAGTCGGATGCCCCCCTAAACGACGGCACCCCCGGACCTAGGCCAGGACCCACAGACCCCGACCCGATCGGCCTCCCTTTCCAAG
>CAZOXN010000329.1:0-4123 GCA_964583655.1 uncultured Desulfarculaceae bacterium
CCTTCCAGAAGGCCTTGGCGCGGGATGACCTCAGGCTGCGACTCAGGGCGTCAGAGAGGCCCCTGAAGGGATATTCCTTGACGCACAGCAACGTTTCTCCTCCGTCGCTAGGCAACCGGGCCAGCGTGACTCGGCTCTCGGGGGAGAGCTTCAAGGCCCTGGTGTCCGAGGCCGCAGTCACCGATCTCGCCTCATGGAGTATCTCCGGTACCCGCTCCACAGGGAAACCCCTCTTGGCTCGGAGCTTCAGCCCTTTGTGCCGAAACACGACGAAAGAGCTGCTCTCCACGAGACACCGCCTGCTCCGGCTCCTTTCATGTCTGCGCGTGAGCATCTCCCTCAAGCCCTCTACCCTCTGGCCGAGCTCTGGCAAGGAGAGACCTAGAGCGCTGGCTTTCAGGTACCCCATCAGTATCCCGCCTTCCTCTCCCTGCGAGATCCTTCCTTGCAAGGAAGCCAGGAGTTGGGCCATGTTCCAGAGACGCTGCCTGAGGGAAACCTTCCTGGAAAACGTGAGCCTGTGGAGGTCCAGCAGGAGCATGGCCGTCGATCCATCCCGCGAAGTCACCAGGATGTTCTCCCCGTGGAGATCCCTGTGAAGGATGCCTCTATCGTGAAGCATGGAGACGAACTGGCCCACTACCTCCGGCAGCTCACCCCTGTCAAGGCCCGGGGCAACGGGTTCCTCCTGGGAGAACGCCTCCAGCAACGAGGGGGATCCCATCAGGGCCAAGGTGATCACGGCACCAGAGGTAGCACCCATCCATCGCCTCTTCTCACCCAGGGCCAACGGGACCGCGGTCGGGATCCCCCGATCCATGATCCCGTGGGCAGCATCCCACTCCCGGATCCACTGAGGCCCTCTCAAGTTCATATTCAGGACCCTCATACGACCCCTGGGTCGATAGCGCTTGACCACCACCTGGAGTCCATCTTCCAGGGCCAGCGTCCCCACAGATCTCACCACAGAGGATCCCAGGAGTCGGAATCCAGGCTCGGATTCCAGGCTCTCGATGCGGGCCATGGCAGACAGGAGCCTCTCCCGGT
Organism: uncultured Desulfarculaceae bacterium; assembly: GCA_964583655.1. Lineage (GTDB taxonomy): Bacteria > Desulfobacterota > Desulfocorpusculales > Desulfocorpusculum > Desulfocorpusculum > CAZOXN01. The sequence continues at coordinate 1,048 of CAZOXN010000329.1, forward strand.
AGGTGGAGAGTACCTTCCACCGCCAGCCATCCTCCAGTTCCAGGGCTTCATACCCTGCAGGCCGTGCCATGCGGCTGTCAACCTCCTGTACCACGGCGGTCTACCTCTGGAGGCCCGAGACCTCCCAAAGGGCACTGGCCATTCGCAAGGCCCATCTGTCCAGACTGTATCTCTCCATCACGGTCTTCCTCGCCGACTCCCCCAACCTCCTCCGCATCTCGCTGTCCCTTGCCAGGAGCTCCAGACATGTCGCCCACTGCTGCGGGTCCCGTGCCAGGAGGCCATTGTGGCCGTCTTCGACGATCTCGCCATTGACCCCCACGGGTGAACAAACCACGGGAAGCCCCACAGCCATGTACTGCAGGAGCTTGAACCCACACTTTCCCCTACTCCACGGGTCGTCCGTCAACGGCATGATGCCGATGTCGAAGCTGTGCAAGTCCGCTATCTCCTCTTCATAGGACCACTCCTTGCACTCCAGCGGCACCCCTGTCCACTTGGGAAAGGCATTGGATACCACCTTCACCCCAACCCCCTCCACCCGCCGGCACACCTCCTTTAGGACCGGCTCCAGCCCCTCCAAGTAGAAGAGCGTCCCCTGACCTCCGATCCATCCTATGCTCACCTTGTGAGGATCGGAGTGGCCCTTCTCGGTGTACCGTTGCATATCTATGGGGGTCGGTATGGTGATGACCCTTGCCGCCTCCGCCTCGGCCAGGCCCCGCAGGTAGGCATTGCCGGCGATCACCAGGTCGGACGACCTGACCGTCTTTCTGAATCTCCTCAGGCGCCCCGCGGAAAGACCAGCCCCTTTGGCCGAGTCTCGGTAGATTATGGCATCGTCGAAATCGAAGACCATCCTGGGTGAACCAGACCTGATGATGACCCGCTCCAGGGGGCGAAGGAGCAACTTCTGCACGAAGACCATCGAGAAACGCCTAGCCCCCCAAAGGGTGCCCCATTTCTTGGCCCTCCCCCCTTGGAGGTCCTTCACCACCGGCTCTATGCCCTCTTCCTTTAGGTACGGAAGGTATTGGAGCACCCTGTACCTGCTGCTGGGCGCATGGTCTCCCAGTATGAGGAACAAGACCCTCAGATCAACATGGCGGGGCTCCCTGTCCATCCCGTCATCCGCCCTTGTTCTGTCTCTGATCGAGGACCTCACGGTAGAGTCGCTCCACGGTCGCTACGTGAGTCTCCCATGACAAGTCCTCTGCCACACGCCTCGCTTGCCGACCCATCCTCTCCCGGGACCCGGGGTCCATCAGGGCCATGATGCCTTCTGCCAAGAGTCCCGAGTCCTCCGGATGCGGGGCCACATAGCCCGAGACCCTCTCCTGGACGAGCTCCCCCGCCCCATTCTGTCTGGTGGTGATGACCGGGACCCCGCATGCCATGGCCTCGAGACAGACATTGGAGAAGGGGTCGTAGAAGGTGGGATGCACCAGGATGTCGCATGCCCCCAGGATGGCCTCCGGTGTCTCCACCTGGCCCAGAAAAATCGTCCGGTCCCCCAACCCAAGTTTCGTAGCCAGCCGCGCGTACGGGGCCCTCCTGCCTCGCCCCCCGACCAGGAGGGTCCAGTTCATCGCTTGCCGGTCTACCCTTCGCAGCGCCTCCATGAGGCAGTGCAGGCCTTTCAGCCGGAAGTTGTGGGCCAGGAAGAGCAATACCACTCTCTCCTCATCGATATGGAGTCCCCTCAGGACCTTTTTCCTGAAGAGCTCCCTGTTCCTCGGATGGAACCTATGCAGATCGACCCCGTTGTAGATGACGCGGATCTTCCCAGCGTCCATCCTGCCGTAATGGCGGAGGATGTCCGCACGGACCTTTTGCGAGTTCGCTATCACCAAAGGCCCTCTCTCCTTGCCATAAAGGGCCCTCTCCACGAGGAGGTTCACGGCCAGCTTGAGGCTTATCGTCCTGGTCAGTGCAGTGACCACCTTCCCGAGTCCCTGCCCCCTGGAGCGGATCTCCTGCTCCAGCCAGGCCAACTCCGCCCCACCCCCTGGCCGATGCACGTTCACCAGGGGCACACCCCCGAATCCCTGGACCACATCGAAATGCCCCGAAGGGAGCACCCTGCTGCCGTACCAGGCCATGCAAAGCGCCTTGAGCCATCTGGGATATGCCACTATGGGGAGGCGATGATATCGAACCCCCTGGATGGGTTGGGCCCAATGGTGAGAGAAGATGTGGACCTCGTGGCCCCTGGCCCACAAGCCACGAGCCAGGGAGGCCGCGTAACCCTCCCCCCCTCCCCTGGCAGCATCGAACCGATCGATGATCAGGGCGACCTTCAAGGCCCGGGCCCCTCTCGGCTCCGCTCTAGCTCCCAGAGCTTGGCGTATTTCGCGAAGACATAGAACATCGTCGAGGCGACTATAATCATGCCTGGCATCCCATCCCGAAAGCCTTGTCTGATCAAGTATTCCTTCAGGAACCTACCTATGGGATGGAGCAGCATCTTCCGAAGCCGGAACCTCTCCCCTCGTCGATGGAGCTCCTGGGCTGACATCTCCGCGTAACGATCGATGGTGCGTATCTGATGACCAAAGGAGGCATAGTTGAAGTGCCACAGGTCATTTCGCAGTCGCTCCACTGGCCCCTTGACCTGCACCGATGCATGCGGTTCCTCACCCCCCCACCAGTTTCCCTCAGCGCGAAATAGCCTTACCGAGAGATCTGGGTACCACCCCCCATGCCGGATCCATCGGCCCAGATAAAAGGTCAATCTCGGGATCAGATACCCCTGCGTGTCGCCCGGGCCGCCGGACAAGGTCTCTTCGATCTCTTGGCGCAAGGCGTCGGAGACCACCTCGTCTGCGTCCACCCAGAGGATCCACTCGCCTGTGGCCTGGCTCTTGGAGAAGTTGCGCTGAGGGATGAATCCGTCCCATGGGCGTTGAAAGACCTTGCTCGAGTACCGCCCGGCGATCTTCACGGAGTCGTCCGTGCTGTAGGAGTCCACAACGACTATTTCATCCACCCACTTGATGCCCTCCAGACACCTCTCCAGGGTGGACCCGTTGTTCAGGGTCAGTACCGTGGCAGAGATGGTGGGACGACTCATGGG
>CAZOXN010000330.1:0-4111 GCA_964583655.1 uncultured Desulfarculaceae bacterium
CGATGAGGATCTTGGCCTTGTCTCCCACTCCCGCCTGGACCTCCTCGAGCGGACGCCGCAGCAGGGAACTCTCCTTGCCTGCGATGGCACTGACCAGGAGGATCCGTCCCTCGGCGAACTCCACTACCTCCCTGGCCCCAGGGAAGTGGATCAGTTTCAGGGCCGTGTCTGCCGCCTCCTGCTCCGGTTGGATCCGCAAGTCCACCTTCAGGAGCCTCTCGTCGAACCGGTCCAGGGCACGATTGTGATGCTCGTCTCGCACCCTGGCGATCTTCGTCGGGACCGAGGCCTGCGAGGATGCCACCAGGCACGCGAGGATGTTGGTCTCATCCCGGTCGGTCACTGCGATCAACATGTCGGCCTCGGCCACCCCAGCCTGCTGGAGGACCTCCGGATGGGATCCATTCCCCGTCACCACTTGGACGTCCAGGGTCTCCTTCACACGCCTGGCCATCTCCTCACGGGACTCGATCACCACCACCTGGTGCCCCTCGCGGGACAAAGTCTTGGCGATCTGGAATCCCACATCGCCGGCCCCTATGACTATGATCCTCACGCTCTCCCTCTCGGAACCCTTCTCCAAATGGTCAGGGCCGAACCGATACGCAACTTTCCTACGCCCCGAAATAAAGACGATGGGCCAGAGAGGCGGGCAGCCCGGCATGGATGATCCGCAGCGCCGCCTCATGCACGTCATACGGTACCCGGTTCAGGTGAACTGACCCTTCTTCCTCGTCGTAGATTATCAGGGAGGCCCTGTTATCCCCGTCTCTCGGCTGCCCCACGCTGCCTGGATTGATCAGATAACGATGTCCTGGCTCGATCCGGAGCTCCTCCTGGCGCATCACCTCGATCTCCCCCCCAGGCCCCTGGTGAAGCACCAGGGGGACATGGGAGTGTCCCACGAAGCCAAGATCTGTCTCCATGGCCGACAGGGCCTCCTCGGCATCCTCGTAAGTGAAGATGTAATTCCATGCCTCCGGCACTTGGGGTGTGGCGTGAACGCACAGAAACCCCTCCCTCACTTGAAGAAGGGGAAGTGTCTCGAGAAACAGCCTATGGCGAGGGAGGAGTCGGTTGCGGCACCAGAGCAGGGCCTCCCTTGCCTCATCGTTGAACTCCCACAGATTGGTCCGACCGATCACCCCGTGGTCGTGGTTGCCCACAACGAGGATGGAACATCGCTCCTCGATCACCTCAAGGCAGGCCTCGGGGTCTGCCCCGTATCCCACCGCGTCGCCCAGGAAGGCAAGCCCATCCACGGCTAGCCCTCCATCCAGGTGCTTCAGCACTGCCTCCAACGCCGGGAGATTACCATGGACGTCGGAGAAGATGGCCCATCGCGTCATCGAATCCCACGCAAGAGGTCATTGGGCCCAAGCCACCCGGCGACGTCCCATTCACCACACATCATGCCATGACGCGAAGAACGAGACCTCGCGGGGGTGCGAGCCGATGTACGCCAAGACTGGCCAGAGATTCGCCGCCACTGGGTCGGATCTCCAGGGCCGACAACGCGGCACAGATCAGCTTGACATGCCCGGGGCCCTCGCTGTCGTCACGTCGTCTCTGTCGCCTCCATCGGCCTCAGGGAGAGATATATGTGATCCAACACCCCGTTGATGAATGCCCCGGACTCTGCGGTCCCGAACTCCTTGCCGAGGTCGATGGCCTCGTCCATGGCCACCCTCGGTGGGACCTCGGGGCGAAACAGCAGCTCGTAAATGGCCAAACGGAGGATGTTGCGATCCACCGGCGCCATCCGCTCCACCCGCCAGTGCTCGGAGCTGACCCGAATCAGGCGGTCGATCTCGGACATGTTCTCCCTCACGCCCCTTATCAAGGCCCTTGCAAAGGAGCGTACATCAGCAGGGGCATCCGAGCCGTCGCACAGCAAGGCCATGGATTCCTCCATCGGGTCGCCCGTCAGGTCGATCTGATACAGGACTTGAAGGGCCAGGACTCTGGCCTTGTGGCGATGTCCCACCTCGGCTCCCTCCCATCACATCCGCCGTTCGCCGGCACGACACATGGTGCACGATACAGGGTGCAGGACGCAGGATAGCAGGGGACACATCACGACATCATGGAAGATCACTCGCACATCATGCACCGAGGCGACTGAACGGCGCTCACCCCATCTGCCGGACACCTTCAGTCGCCCTTGGCCATGTGCCTTCTCAGTTGGGCCATCTCCATGGCGGCCATGGCTGAATCCCATCCCTTGTTGCCGGCCTTGGACCCCGCCCGTTCGATGGCCTGCTCGATGGTATCCGTGGTCAGGACCCCGAAGGTGACCGGGACCTCGGCCTCCAGTGCCACCTGAGCGACGCCCTTGGAGACCTCCGCGGCCACGTAATCGAAATGGGGGGTTGCACCGCGGATCACCGCACCGAGGCAGATTACCGCGTCGAATCTCCCGGAAAGGGCAGCCCAGCGGGCCGTGGCCGGGATCTCGAAGGCCCCCGGCACGCGAAACACGTGAAGGTCTGTGTCTCTTGCTCCATGCCTGGTCAAGGCGTCCATGGCCCCTTCCAGGAGACGGCTAGAGATGAAATCGTTGAAACGGCTCACGATCAAGGCGACCTTGAGCCCTTCAGCCCTTATCTCCCCTTCGTAGACCTTCGGCATCAGTGCCTCCCTTCCGTTGGACCAACGCTCGCTCGGAACCAGGATTCCCCGGGCACTGGGGTCGGGCCCCAAGAAGGGATCCCATGACATCGCGCCCCATCCTAAGAAGCTATCTCGCCACCTTCAACCCGTACCGCTACAGGCGACGGAGCTGCGCCCGGATTCACTTGATCTTCAACATGTGCCCCATCTTGTCCCTCTTTGTCTGGAGGTACTTCAGGTTTATCTTGTTGGGGGCCACCTCCAGCGGGACTCGCTCCACGATCTCCAGGCCGTAACCCGCCAGGGCCACGTACTTGGTGGGGTTGTTGGTCATCAAGCGCATACGCCGAATCCCGAGGTCCATCAGGATCTGAGCGCCCACGCCGTAATCCCTCTGGTCGGGCGGGAAACCCAGTGCCAGGTTTGCCTCCACCGTATCCTTTCCTTGATCCTGCAAGGCATACGCCTTGAGTTTGTTGCAAAGGCCGATCCCCCGTCCCTCCTGACGCATGTATACGAGGGCCCCTTTCCCCTCACGATCGATCATCTTCATGGCATTGTGGAGCTGCTCGCCGCAGTCGCACCGCAACGAATGGAGGACGTCTCCAGTGACGCACTCGGAGTGCACTCGGACCAGGACCGCCTCCTCCTCCCCCCAAGAGCCCTTCAACAGGGCCAGGTGCTCATTGGGGTCCACGTCGTTCCTGTAGGCGATGGCCCTGAACTCCCCTGCCACAGAAGTAGGCAAGACGGTCTCCGCCACCCTGTGGACTAGCCTCTCATGCTGCAACCTGTACTTGACCAGGTCTGCGATGGTGACGATCTTGAGACCGTGCTCCTGCGCGAAGATCTCCAGATCTGGCCTCCTGGCCATGGTGCCGTCGTCCTTCATGATCTCACAGATCACCCCCATGGCCTTGAGACCGGCCAGGCGCGCAAGGTCCACGGAGCCCTCGGTCTGACCCGTGCGCGCAAGGACCCCCCCGGGTTTGGCGATCAAAGGGAAGATGTGGCCGGGCCGCGCTATGTCGCTCGGAGTTGTGTTATCGTCCACCAAGGTCTGGATGGTCACAGCCCTGTCATAGGCGGAGATCCCTGTGGTGACGTTCTTCTTGGCGTCCACCGATACGGTGAAGGCTGTCCGAAAGGGACTCGTGTTGTCTTGCACCATGAGCTGCAGGTTGAGCTTGCGGGCCCTCTCCTCTGTCATGGACACGCAGATGAGACCCCTGCCGTACTTGGCCATGAAATTTATATGATCCGCCGTGGCCATCTCCGCAGCCATGGTGAGGTCTCCCTCGTTCTCCCGATCCTCGTCATCCACCAGGATCACCATTCGCCCCTGGGCTATATCCCTTATGGCCTCATCGATGGTAGCGAACGACATGCCTCGCCCTCCTTCAACTCCATGTGACGCATCGACTCATGGGGTGGCGAAGTTTCCTTTCCCCGCCCAAGTAAACACAACGTGTGGCATCTCAACGGATGAACCCGTGTT
>CAZOXN010000331.1:0-4101 GCA_964583655.1 uncultured Desulfarculaceae bacterium
CTCCACCCCGGGGATCACCTCCAAGCCCACCTCCTTCCCTCGGGCCAAGGCCTCAGGGATCCCGTCTACGGTGTCATGATCCGTTATGGCCAAGGCCTTCAGACCGATGCTGACCGCCTGCTCCACCAGTCTCCCAGGGGCAAAGTCACCGTCCGAGGCCGTCGTGTGGGTGTGGAGGTCTACCCACCCGAGAATACCTCCCAGTTTTCCATCTCCCCTACCCCATCGGCCCATTGATCCGTCCAGATGGTTGGGTTATCTTCTTCATGTATCCGCAGTTCAAGACCGGGCAGACCGCATATGAGCTCGAAGTGGATCGATGACGACCCCTTCTTCTCCAGGCTTACGGAGGTTGTAAAGGGGCACAAGCCGCTCCTCCTGGAGCTTCCAGGCTTCAAACAGGCCGCAGTGCTCCTCCTCTTTTGGAGGCAGGACGGGGCCCCACACCTCCTCTTCATTCGCCGGAGTCAAAGCGTCCGCCATCACAAGGGGGAGATATCCTTTCCTGGAGGCGTCCGGGAACCAGGAGACCTGGATCTCTGTGCCACCGCCATAAGGGAAGCGCAAGAGGAGGTGGGGGTCTCCCCCCGAACGATCTCGGTGTTGGGCAGACTGGACGATTCCTTCAGCTTCAGCCGGTACGCCATCGCACCTTTCGTCGCTGTGGCCCCATCCCCACAACCGCTGAGCCCCAACCAGGAGGTGGCTGAGATCCTGGCTGTCCCCCTCCCCTCCCTCCTGAACCCGGATCGCTTCTCCGTGGACTCCAGGGTCCTGGATGGAAAGACCGTGCCCGTGTACACCTACGAGATCCAGGATCTGGTCATATGGGGGGCCACGGCCCGGATCGTCAAGGGATTTCTGGATCTCCTCACTCGATGATCCTGCGGAAGCGCTCCACGATCTCGACGGCACATTCTGGATCATCCACTACCTGGATTATATCCAGGTCACCAGGGGAGATCTTGCCGCGCTCCAGGACGGTCCCCCTGAGCCATTGGAGCAGCCCTTCCCAATACCCCCGATCCATGAGGATGACCGGGAACGGCTTGATCTTGCGTGTCTGGATCAGGGTGATCGCCTCGAATAGTTCGTCCACTGTACCGAACCCTCCGGGCATCACGATGTAGGCCATGGCGTACTTCACGAACATCACCTTGCGCACGAAGAAGTAGCGGAAGTTGAGCTGGATGTTGGCATACGGATTGGGCCTCTGCTCCAAGGGCAACTCTATGTTGAGCCCGATGGAGTGCCCTCCTGCCTGTGCCGCACCCTTGTTGGCGGCCTCCATGAGACCAGGCCCTCCCCCGGTTATTACCGAGTAGCCTCGCTCCACCAGGAGCTGGGCCAGGCGCTCGGTCATCTGATACTCTCGATCCTGGGGCCTGGCACGCGCGGAGCCGAAGATGCTCACCGCGGGTTGGGTATCGGCGAGGCGCTCGAAGCCTTCCACGAACTCCGCCATGATTCGAAACATCCGCCAGGTATCCCTGACGGTCATGGCATCGATGACGTATTGGCGCTCCAATCCCCCCTCCTTCTCGAGAAGCGACCGCATCTCTCAATCGGGCTTCATCGACCCTTGCCCACCGCGGCCTGAGCATCTATAGTGGGCACATCTTATGGGGCCATGCCCCCAAAGTCAATCGGTGACTTGATTCTCGGGGGATGACGCGGAGGCTTTGAATCGGGGCAAGTGCTGCGGCAGCTCGAGGCACGGCCCTCTGGATATTGGGACCCCAGCTCCGAAGGGGCCACGTGCACGGAGGCAGGGATGAGGATCACCTTCATAGGAGGGGCGCGCACTGTGACAGGGGCGGCCTACAGGGTGGAGACTGCTGAGGCAGTGATCCTAGTGGACTGCGGCCTTTTTCAAGGCCCGAGGAAGCTGGAGGAACGAAATCGCAGGATAGAGCTCTACAGGCCCCTCGAGGTGGACGCTGTGGTACTCACACACGCCCACATGGACCACGCTGGGCTGGTCCCAGCCCTGGTCAAGGCCGGCTATGAGGGACCTGTTTATTGCACGCCTGCCACCAGGGACCTTTGCGAGATCATGCTCCTGGACAGCGCCCATATCCAGGAGATGGAGGCCGCCTGGGAGACCCGCAGGAACCTCAGGGTGGGACGCAAGCCGGTCCTCCCCCTGTACGACCAGCAGGACGCCCGCAAGGCCTTGAACCTCTTCACCCAGATCCCTTATGGAAGGAGGCAACAAGTGGCCAGCGGGATCCATGTCCGGTTCCAGGATGCGGGCCACATCCTCGGGTCCGCCTCTGTAGAGCTCTGGGCCGATGATGCCGGCCGTGGATGGAAGCTGGTCTTCTCTGGGGATCTCGGTAGGAAGAACCAGCCTATCATCCAGGACCCGCAGCCCATCGAGGAGGCCCAGGTCGTCCTGATGGAATCCACTTACGGGGATCGCCTCCACAAGTCGCACGAGGAGACCCTGGATGAGTTCTTATCCGTCATACTTGAGGCCGTAGAGGAGCGGGGCAAGGTGGTCATCCCCAGCTTCGCTGTGGGGCGGACGCAGGAGGTCCTGTACATCCTCCACGACTTTTTCAGGAAGGGACTCATCCCTGACATCCCGGTCTATGTGGACAGCCCCCTCGCCATAGCCGCCACCGAGATCTTCAACAAGCACCCTGAGTGCTTCGATGGGCAGGCAAGGGCCCTCCTCAAGCGCGGGGATGAACCGCTCCGACTCCCCCACCTAGTCATGTGTCGCACCACAGAGGAATCCATGGCCATCAACCAGCTCGAGGGACCAGCCATCATCGTCGCGGCCAGCGGCATGTGCAATGCCGGTCGAATCAAACACCACCTCAAGCACAATCTCTGGCGTTCCAACTCCCACATAGTCTTCATAGGATACCAGGCGCAGGGCACAGTGGGGCGAAAGATCGTCGATGGCGCCAGAAGCGTCAGGATCCTTGGGGAACCCGTTGCGGTGCGGGCGAAGGTCCATACGCTGGGTGGTTTCTCCGCCCATGCGGACAGGGAGGAACTCCTGGGCTGGGTCAGGCATCTCAAGACCCCTGGGCTCAAGCTCTTCGTGGTCCACGGCGAAGAGAGGAGCGCCTTGTCCCTGGCGGACGCCTTAGGACAATCCGGTGTTTCCTGGGTCGCTGTGCCCCGACTCTTGGAGTCCTTTGAGCTGGCAGAAGAGGTGCCGAGCGCCCCCCGCGCTGTCATGGAACCCTCGCTTCCCATCGATGCCTTGATGGATGTGGAGCGCCGCGTGAAGAGGCTTCGCAAGCGCCTCTCCAGGAAGGGGCGGTCCTCGGGGGAGGCGACCCACGCCCTCGCCCAAAGGGCCCATGAGCTGCAATCCTTGTTGGGAGAGATGGAGACCTTCCTCCAAGAGAGGGAGGGGCGAGGATGACCTCAGGGGATATGGCTGCAACTGGGCCTAGGACCGCTCACAGAGGCCTCACGTCCTTGAGGAGGAGCTGTATGGAGCTACGCCCCTGCCACTCGTTGAACTGTGGGGTGCAGGCCAGGCTCGCAGGTCCTCGCAGGTCCTGGGGAAAGGCGCTGCCCATGTTGAACCCGATGGCATCGAAGCCCACACCTCCTCCCCGAACCCAGAGCTTCAGGTGATCCTGCCCCACACGGCGACACTGGGCGATCTCCATACCTTCCATCTGGAAGAGCGGCTCCGGGTTTCCAACGCCGTGAGGCTCCAATCGTGCAAGGTAACTCACAAACTCTGGGGTGAGCCTCTCTGCGGGGAGCAGCCCATCCAAGTAAAGGGCAGGGCCTTGCGCCTTGCCACTCAGGGTTCTCTTGGCCTCCTCACAGAACGCCTCGCGAAAGGGAGGGATCTTCTCTGGATCTATGGTCAGGCCAGCCGCGAGCCTGTGACCTCCACACCTCTCCAAGAGGGCCTCGCAGGCCCGGAGACCGCCCATGAGGTGGAAGCCCTCAGGGGAGCGCGCAGAGCCCTTGCCCACACCATCCTGGATGGCCACCAGGATTACGGGCAGGTTGAAACTCTCCACCAACCGCGATGCCACAATGCCTATCACCCCTGGGTGCCACCCCTCCTTGGCTATGACAATGGCGCTGCGCCCTGTCCGGATCTCCTGCTCGGCC
>CAZOXN010000332.1:0-4090 GCA_964583655.1 uncultured Desulfarculaceae bacterium
GGCAAGAGCACGCTGCTCAAGATCCTCTCCCGGATCACCGAGCCCACCGAAGGGCGCGTGGAGATGCACGGACGGGTGGCATCCTTGCTCGAGATCGGCACCGGTTTTCATCCCGAACTCACCGGCAGGGAGAACATATATCTCAACGGCGCCATCCTGGGCATGAAGAGGGCGGAGATCGACCGAAAGTTCGACGAGATCGTGGCATTCGCCGAGCTGGAGAGGTTCCTGGATACGCCGGTCAAACGGTATTCGAGCGGCATGTACGTGCGGCTGGCCTTCGCCGTGGCCGCCCACCTGGAGCCAGAGATTCTGCTCGTCGACGAGGTCCTGGCCGTAGGGGACACAGCTTTCCAGAAGAAGTGCCTGGGGAAGATGGGGGATGTGGCCCATGAAGGGCGTACAGTCCTCTTCGTCAGCCACAACATGGGGGCGGTGGAGAATCTCTGTCAATGCGGCATCGTCCTGGATCGTGGAGAGGCAGTTTACATCGGTGGTCAGATCGACGCCGTTTCCGTTTATCTTCGGAGTCTCGCGGACAAGACTCTCTCCCTTCGAGACCGCACGGATCGCCAAGGCACCGGCGCTGTGCGTGTCGTGGGGATCGAATTCAGGGACACCTCCGGGAATCTCCTCGACTCCGTTCCATGCGGGACGGACATCGACGTCTATCTCCACTTCGAGGCCGAAGGAGAATTCCCTCGCCGGTACGTGACCGCGGGGGTTGTCTTCAAGACTCAGTTGGATGCCCCGGTATTCCAACACAACAACAGGTTGACAGGACAGGATTTTGGACGGCTCCCGAGTGGAGGGGCTTTCGTTTGTCGCCTCAAACGATTGCCATTGACACCATCGGTCTACCGGGTTGCCTACAGCATCAGGGCAGGGGAAGAATGCCTTGATACCATCGCTGATGCGGCCGAGCTGACGGTTGTGGAGGGGGATTTTTTTGGTTCTGGACTGGTCCCACCCAGCACCCATGGTGTCTGCCTTGTTGAAGGACGCTGGCGCCTGGAGGCGGACACCCCAGCACCTTCCATTTGAGGTCGAGAAGGGGAATGGGCTCTTTATGATCGGGGCGGTCGCAGAAAGAGTGGCGGACTGGAAGTGGCGGAGACGATTTGTAAGGGCTCACCCGGAGGTATCCGGTGCCTATGGCGACTTTCGGCGGCTTCGGCTGATCCTGGGGGTAGGTCGAAGCGGGACGACTTGGCTTGCCAGGGTTCTGGCTGAGACTCCAACTCCGATTCGATTTTTCATGGAGGGGCTCTACCACGTGAGGCCCAAGTTCCGGTTCTCGGCCTCAGGGGACCATACCGCCATCAGGTATCTGCCCGTTCTCTCCACGAGGCACCCGCTACTGATGGGTTATGGAGCCCTCCTTGCGCCGAGACCGGACTGGGGGAAGCTCGGGGTGGTCGAGCACCTGCGGCGCGATGACCCGGGGTGGCAGGTCTGCCTAGTCAAAGAGGTCCACAGCCTCTTGGCCACAGAGGGGTTGTTGAGGGCTGTGACCTGCCCCACTGTGCTCGTGCTTCGAGAAGCGGTCTATGTCGTGGACAGCCTCTTCACTCGGGACGGCACAGGATCCCCGTATCTCCGTCCGGAGCGGGAATGGGTGTGTTCCCCCGATTTTCTGGAGCGATTCGCATCGGGACACGAAGACCGCATCCTGAAGGTCTTCCGCGAGGCCGAGAAAAAGGGGAGGTCACGCGAAACAGTGATCGTCGAGAAGGCCCTCGTTGTGTCCCTGATCCAACAGATGTTTCGTGTCCTGGCTTCAGATTACAGCACCGTCTTGCTCCTCGAGTATGAGGATCTGTGTCGGTCTCCTGAGGATCTGTTTCAAAGGGCGGCATCATTTCTGACCCTGGATTGGGGGCCAGGGGTGAGGAGGTTCTTGGCCAGTACCACGCATCACACCGAAGATCATGTCGATGCCGATCCTGTGTTTCGCGAGACTTCGAGCCAGCCCGGTAGGCCCTTTCAGTTTCTGACTCCGTACGAAGCGGATTTGTGCAGGCGCGCCTTGCAGGATTGCGGTTTGGACGGGCTCGATGGTCCTTGAGAGGCTGTTTCGCAGGCTCTTGGGTGCGGCCCGCTACGCGCCCCCCATTGAGGTGGAGCGAGCCGAGCATGCGTTCTACATCCAGTTCCTCCGCAAGGGGATGGTAGTCTTCGATGTCGGCGCGCACGTGGGGGAGATGACACTGCTGTTCTCGCGATTCGTAGGGGACGAAGGGCGGGTGCATGCATTCGAGGCAAGTCGCGGGTCTTATGAACGCCTCCGGAGTATCGTCGATCTATCTGGGAGGAAGAACATCAAAGTGAATCACGTGGCAGTGTCGGATAAGGTCGGGGTGGCCCGGCTTCACGTGTACGATGATGAACATATGTCGTGGAACTCCTTGGCGAGGCGTCCATTGCACCTTTACGGTATCGACGTCTCTCCAGTGGGCACGGAGCAGGTCCCATCGACGACCATAGACGCCTACTGCGAAAGGGAAGGGATTTCAAGCATCGACTTGTTGAAAATTGACGTCGAGGGCGCGGAATATCAGGTTTTGCTAGGGGCACGGGAGATGCTTCATCGGAAGAGAGTCCACTGCTGCGTCTTCGAGTTCGGGGCGACCACTTTTGATATGGGGAACGATCCGGAAGAGATGGAATCCTATCTGGCGGGGTGCGGTTACCGGATACAAAATCTCGTGCGCCGAGACCCTGTCTTCCCGGGACGGTCCAGCGCCGAGAGCGCGCGTTTTTCCGTGCACGTTGCACGTCCCAGGCGATGAACCAAGAGACTAGACGGATGTTACGACGACTGAGACGTTCCCTTTTCAGGGGCCGCGTTTCCTGGCGCAAAGCGATCAAGGCATGGTGGAGATTCTGGATAAGTTATGGGCATTACAGGGCAATGGCCCCCCCGGACAGGCGACCCCTGCTCAAGGACCTGTACCCGTGTCTGGGTGACGATTCCGCCGAGACCCAGGTCGAGCCCGTTTACTTCTACCAAGATGCCTGGGCGTTCGAGAAAATCGTGAAGACTGGACCACCGTTTCATGTAGACGTTGGCTCCCATCACAAGTTCGTGTCTCTGCTCTCCAAGGTGGTGCCCGTGGTCATGGTGGATATTCGTCCCCTGGCCCTGCCCATGGACTCCCTAAAGTTCCAGATGGGATCCATCACCGATCTTCCTTTCGCTGACTCGTCGTTGCCCTCCATATCGAGCCTGTGCGTAGTGGAGCACATCGGTCTGGGTCGTTACGGTGATCCCCTTGATCCGTACGGTTCAGAGAAAGCGATCAAGGAACTTAAGAGAGTCGTTCAACCAGGGGGTGACTTATACATATCAGTGCCACTTGATGACGAGAACCGCATATACTTCAATGCGCACCGGGCTTTTAGAGAAGAATACTTATTAACGCTCTTTGAGCCTTTCCAGGTTGTTGAGAGCCGTTACATTTACGGTCGGTCTTTCGGTGAGCAACGCAAACCTGGATTTGGCACAGGTTGCTATCATTTGAAGCATCTGGAGGGATGACCATGGGACTGGTGCACATGGGACCTCCAACGGAGCTCATTCTGCAACTTAAGGACAGATACAAGTTAATGGACTTTATCGAAACGGGTACTTATCATGGAAGCACATGTGTTTGGGCGGCATCTTACTTCGACAATGTTACAACGGTTGAGTATTCCAAAGAAATTTATGAAGAAACGCTTGCAAGACACCGTAATATACAAAACATAAATTTCATATTCGGGGATTCGAGATCTGTGCTCAAGACAATTGTTCCAAAGTTAACTCGCCCAGCCATTTTCTGGTTAGATAGTCATTGGAGTGGAGGCAAAACCTACGGGGAGAATGATGAATGCCCTCTCATCGGGGAGATTCATGCGATGCAGAAGTCTAAGTATGCTCATTTTATATTCATAGACGATGCACGCTTGTTCATGTCACCTCCCCCACGGCCTCACCGGATAGAACAGTGGCCATCCATAGATGAAGTTATTGAAGCTCTCAAGTCCAGCAGCCACAAGCATTACATTGTAATCGTTGAAGACGTACTGATTGCGGTGCCGGAGTATG
>CAZOXN010000333.1:0-4087 GCA_964583655.1 uncultured Desulfarculaceae bacterium
CCTCCGTATCGTAACCACCGCGTCCGCCCTCGAACCTGCCGACCGACAAACTTTATACACCAAAGGGCATGCCCGTGTCCATCGCAAAAACCCGATGTCCGCACGCGGTCGCCCACTCGTTGCCTCGGAGGGCCCTGTGTCAGAAAGTCCAGCGCCTGGCCGGACGATAGGTGTGGCACCCCGACCCGCAACCCTTCCACCACCGATTGAATGCCCTGTACGCTGAGGTGAACGCTGATTGCACTGAAGTGAATTCAGTCGCCACCCCAAGCTGGTTGGGCGTATCTCATGAGGTCGGGGGAGAAGTTCAATAAGGAAGAGGTGAACGGTGAATTGACCATGGACATGGACCACGGTATCCTGAACTCCTGATTGCTTCGCGGGGAGGCCTGGGATTAGGTTCCTGACTGCCACCGCCACGGTCTTCCACTCGACGCTGGTCACAGCGGACGAGGGTTCAAGGAATGGCGAAGGTCTTCCTGCTCTGGCGAACAGGTAAGCGCCAGAGTCGCTTCCGCCATTGTCGGGGAAACGGCGTGATGCGGCCGGGGCTGGAACAGGGCCGATCCTGGACGCCACTGTTGGGCAGGCATCACGTCTGGTCTGCCCCGAGGGGAGGAGGGCAGTGGGGATGAAAGGGCGAAAGGACGGGGAGCACCCTTTCGGTGACATCGGGCAATTGATACTGCTCGTTTCGTTCTTGATGATCTGGGTGGGGGATTCGTTCTTTCTGCGTGGGTCTACATTTCTGGCCGATCATGTCCCTTTGTATGTTCGGCTCTTATTCTTGGTTGTCGCCGTCCTTGCAGCGCTCTATCTTCTCGCGTCAGGCCACGTGGTGGTGGATCACGGCCAGCCCCCCAAAGGCCCTGTCACCACAGGGGCATTCCGGCACGTGAGGCATCCATTGTACTTGGGATGCATGCTGGCTTACATCGGGCTTGCGATTTCGACGATGTCGCTCTTCTCCCTAGCCTTGTCTGTGGTGATATGCGCCTTTTACGACCACATCGCAGGATATGAAGAGAGATGGCTGGAGGAGCGGTTCGGAGACGAGTACAGGGAATACAAGAAGAGGACAGGCAAATGGGTGCCTGGTCTCGGAAGAGGAGTCTGAGCGGTCGAGAAGTGCACGAAGGCTTAGCCTGATGATTTCGTACGAGGCCGCAACCTGCCTGACCCGGATCAGTTCTGCGCCTTACCTGATGATGGGTTCGGGCAGGCACTGGATCTTGAGGTTGCCCAACTAGTTTAAGATGGTGCGGTTGCCCCCGGCAGACGCCTGGGTCATCGCAACCGGGGGAATTGGTCGTTTCGGGCTTTCTGCGAAATGATCTCACCGGGCTCTTTTTGGTGTGTCGCAGGAAGAGGCGCGAGTCCTGCGTATCCTGGTCTAGCAACAGAGGGGATTCTCGGCAAGCTCAGGACCAGGAACTAGCGAAGGCTAGTGAGGGTGAGAGGCCCTTGATGGGGAAGATTGAAACAGTGAAGGCATCCACAGGTGGGATCTATCTCATCGGATTGGCCGCGACCACCATAGGCATTGGAGCGGTGATGATACTCAACATGTCGACCCCGATGGATTATGTCCTTGACCAGCTGGCAGACAAGGGTGAGGCGAAGTTTTCTCATCATTGGGGTGTGGTGGTTCGAAGACTGGGAGGCCTCCTCTTCTTATCCTTTTTGAGTTGTCCATTTCTATTCTCGCTCATGAGTCTCCTTCTGCGGCCCATCTCGACCTGTTTGAAACTGATGAGATCTGGGAATGAGCCACCGCTGGATTTGGTGGAAAACGCCAAGAGACGATGTATCAATCTGCCGTTCCTTATGATACCAGTCAATGTGGGCCTCTGGATCCTTCTGCCAGCGGGACTCTTCTATGCCGCTTATGCGACAGGTCGAGTCGACTCCCTGGCTGCCACGACCTTGGCCGTTCGGTCCACCATGGTGGGCCTGATCTCGGCGGCCATCGCTTCCTTTTGGATCGAGTCTTTGATCCGTCGTCGACTGATTCCTGTCTTCTTCCCAGGAGGTCGGCTTGCCGATGTCAAGGGGGCAGCTCGGATCTCCATCTCCCGAAGGATAAGGATATTCTACAGGGTAGGCAGTTTGATCCCATTAGCCATACTCCTGGTCACCCTGCTCACGCTCCAGTGGCAAGTAGATGCGACGTCCGTCTCGGCTAAGGAATATGGGCAGGGGATCATGTTCTTCTCCCTGATCCTCTTCGGTCTCTTTTTCCTAGGTTCGAGCGCCCTCAATAGATTGATGACCCGTTCCATTGTCGAGCCGGTAAACCATTTGCTACACGGGGTGGCCCGAATCAGGCAGGGTGACTACCAGACGCCTGTTGAGGTCGTAGGCAATGACGAGATAGGGATCCTCGGAGATGCAACAAACGAGATGATGGAGAGTTTGGCGGAAAGAGAGCGTCTCAGGGACGCTTTCGGGAAGTACGTCAGCCCGGAGATACGAGACGAGATCCTCAGCGGGCGCATTCCACTGGATGGTGAGCTGAAAGAGGTAACAGTCCTTTTCGCAGACCTGAGAGGCTTTACACCACTGGTGGAGTCGAGCCGGCCCAAAGAGGTCGTGAAGATCATCAACGGGTATTTCGAGCAGATGTCTGAGGCCATTCACTGCCACGGCGGTCTGGTCATGCAATTCATTGGAGACGAAATCGAGGCAGTCTTCGGAGCGCCATTGGAGCTACCCGGTCATCCCTCGGCCGCGGCCCGTGCTGCCTTGGAAATGCGCGAGCGGCTTTTTCACTACAATTGCAGACTACAGGAACAAGGTTTGGCACCCCTCAAGCACGGAATAAGCCTGCATACCGGGCAGGTGGTGGCGGCGAACATCGGTAGTCAACAAAGACTTTCTTATGCCATTGTTGGGGACACGGTTAATGTGGCCTCCAGGTTGCAAGGGGTGGCAAAGGAGCTGGGCCGGGACATCATCCTGAGTTCGGCAACCAGGGGATTTCTACGAGACGAGTTTCAGGTTGAGTACCTTTCGAGGATGACTCTAAAGGGCAAGACCGAGCCGATAGACGTGTTCGCAATGCTGTGAGAATTGGAAGGAAGCAATCAGCAAGGGCAAGGTCCATAGGTGGAGCAATTGCCGAACTGAACATGCACAGGATCGCCAGACCATTGAGAATTCTTTCCTCCAGCCTTTTGTGCTGCAGCGTAGCGGGTTCTCGGTTGGGTCCTGGGCTAGGCTACGAGGGGTTGCCCCCATGGTCATTGCCAAAGAACCTTTGATTCCTCAGGCACGTGTGTCTGCCCGTCGAGCTGTCGTCCCGAGAAAGTCTTTCGGGCGCGTTGGCGAGGAGCCCTGGAGCACATCGCGAAGGGTCAGGCATGCCTTGCTCAATCTTTCGCCATCGCCGACAAGGCTCTGTGCATGCTGGTACAAGCAACCCGCAGCGTTGGCAGCCTGGCAGGCCGTCAGCAGGGCCGCGAGACCGATCCACCGGCGCTTCGGCGTGCCAGTGAAGACCTCAGTAAGACGAGTCGGCAACTCGGAACGAAAGCGCATGTCGTCCCTCAACCGTCCCGGCCCGCGGCGTGCCCGCGACCGATGATAGCGGCCCGCGCCGCGTCCGTTGTTGAAGTGCCGGCGGCAAAACCCTGCCCTACCCAGGTCGTTGGCATGATGGATGACTGCGTCAGGCGCAAAGATGAGCCGATAGCCGGTCTGACACCGGCGATGGAAGATGTCACAGTCCTTTGACCAGCGGAGGCCCTCGTCGAAGCCGCCGATCTCTCGGAAGGGCCCCGCAGCGCCACCTGCAACCTAGACAAGACCAGAAGTTGAGATTCTTCTTGACACAAACCCACAGGAATAGTAAGAGAAAGCACATCCTCGGTCAGCACGAGGCCGAGGAGGAGTGGATAGGCCTGCCGGCGTCCTGTGTGCGGGACGTCGGCTGGAACAAGACCTGGCGCAGGTCGTGGTGTCCAGATCAATGCGAGGAGGAAAGCCATGAAAAAGGTGATGGTGACGGCAACGGTTTTGGGCCTGTGCATCGCCCTCGGGACGTGGCCGGCGTTGGGCCAACAGAAGCCTGGCTGGCCCAAGTCAG
>CAZOXN010000334.1:0-4063 GCA_964583655.1 uncultured Desulfarculaceae bacterium
CTTGACCTCACCCCTCTCTCTCTGCCCCAAGAGGAGGTCCAGTGAGGCCCGGCTGGTCTGGACCATCTCCTCCCTTCTCATCCTCTGTCTGCGAAACTCCTCGATGTCCCTGGCCTCTTTCTCGTCGGCCACCACGATCAGTTTCTCCCCAGCCAATGGAACTCCCGAGGCACCGATTACCTCCACAGGGGTGGAGGGCCCTGCCTCCTCCACGCGCCTCCCGAGATGGTCAAGCATCGTACGAACCTTTCCCGAATACATCCCAGCCACAAAGGCGTCGTTCAGCTTGAGAGTCCCCTCTTGGACCAATATGGTGGCCACAGGCCCTCGACGTTTGTCCAGCTTGGCCTCGATCACCGTTCCCCTCGCAGGCCTGTCAGGATTGGCCCTCAATTCCAATACATCAGCCTGGAGCAAGATGTTCTCCAGTAGTTCTTCGATCCCGATGCGCTGTTTGGCAGACACCTCACAGACGATGGTGTCCCCCCCCCAAGCCTCTGGGACGAGACCGAGGCCCGCCAGCTCGTTCTTGACCCGCTCGACCTCAGCGTTGGGCTTGTCTATCTTGTTGATAGCCACGATGATGGGCACCTTCGCCGCCCGTGCATGGTCGATGGCCTCTTTGGTCTGATTCATCACCCCGTCATCCGCTGCCACTACCAAGACCACCACATCGGTCACCTGCGCACCGCGGGCACGCAGCGAGGTGAAGGCCTCGTGGCCCGGAGTGTCCAAGAAGGTGATGGTCCGCCCCTGCACCTCCACCTGGTAGGCCCCTATGTGTTGGGTGATGCCGCCCACCTCTTGGTCCGTCACCCGGGTCTGGCGGATGGCATCCAAGAGGGAGGTCTTTCCGTGGTCCACGTGCCCCATGACCGTGACGACCGGTGGCCTCACCTTGAGGTTCTCCTGGGCCTCTTGGACCTGGACCCCCCGCAGGAGCTCCTCGGCCCTGGTGACCACCTTCTCCACCTCGTAACCGAACTCGCTGGCCACCACAGAGGCCTCATCCGGGTCCAGGAGTTGATTTATGTTCGCTGTCACCCCGAGCTCGAGCAGCTTCAAGATGAGGTCTCTGGCCTTGACCCCAATTCTCTTGGCCAAATCTGCGACCACGATGGACTCCGCGATCCGGATCCTTCGTTTGGCGGCCTTGGGGACGGTGAACTCGGTCTTCTTGGCCTCCCTGAGCTTCTTCTTCCTGGGTCCGATCCTGAAGCCCCTCTCCCTCTCCTCCAGTTCTTCCCTGAGCTGGATGACCTCCTTTTTCTTACCCACCTTACCCCTGACGGCTTTCTCCTGGGTGATGACCTCGAAGGCCTTGAGGGACTTCCTCTTCTTGGGCCTTGCCCTATCCTCAGCCAGCTCCGGGGAAGGAACCAACGGCAACTCGGTCACCTTAGGAGGAGGCATCTCCGGCGAAGGCGTAATGCGCCTGATCACATCCGGTTTGGCCCGCTTCACGATCTTGGCAGGCTCCATGAAATCCTTCACCACCTTGGCCTTCTTGCCACGGACGGGCTTGGCCGGTGCCTCTTCTGCCTTTTCCACCCTTTCGACCAGCGGCTGGGGGGAAACGATGGCGCCCTCCTCGACCGAGGCCGATTCTGACTCCTCTGGGGCCTGGGTGGTCAGCGGCTGCGGGGGTGGAACAGGGACCTCTTCCGCTCTTTGGGCCTCCACCGGCGAGACAGAGGGTGCCTCCGCCTGAGGCCGAACCGCTGGCCTCCTGATGACGATCGCTGCCTCGCTCGGTTTCTCCTTCTTTGCCCTTGACGGGCGTTTCGGCTTGGGCTCCTCGACCATCGCTGGCTCAGGAGTCTCAGCGGCCTCCTGTTGGACAGGCGGAGCCGCCTCCTGCACTGGAGGGACCTCCACGGGGGCTGGCTCAGGGGCCTTTTCCTCTTCAGGAGGAGGTGCCTTCACCACGCGCCTTCTGATCACCGTGGGTCTGACCCTTTTTTCCGTGACCTCTTGCCGCTTGTGCACGTAGGCTATGGTGGCCCGGACCTTTTCCACCTCTTCGTCGTCCAGGAGGCTCATGTGGCTGGAGACGAAGATCCCCAATTCCCTGAGGTGATTCAGGAGGGCCTTGGCCTCGATCTGATACTCTTGTGCCAGCTCATTGACCTTCTTGGGCATACGATCTTTTCCCCTGTGGTCACTCCTGGGTCCGTGTGGGCCCCCCGGATTTCGAATTGCCGCTAGAGGCGTCCCCCCGTTGCTCCGCCACTGCCCGACGCGCTGCCTCAATCAATGCCTCGCCCTTCTTCGGCCCGATCCCTGGAACGAGGGTCAAGCTGTCCACGTCGGATCCGGCCAGTTGCTCCAGGGAATGGATCCCGTGCTCCTTCAACAGTGCCAAGGTCTTCTCTCCAACCCCTTCGACATGCGACAAGGCCTCTTCCTGCGCCGCCATCAACTCCCGCTCCTTGGCCGCCATCAGCTCCTTGGCGGCCTCTACTAGGTTCTTCGCCTTCTCCGGGCCGATCCCTTCGATCTGTGCCAGCTCCTCGGTATCCGCCTGGGCGATCTCCTGAGCCGAGCGGTAACCTTCCACGAACAGGATCTCGGCTGCGATCTCGCTTATCCCCGGAATCTCCATCAGGGAACGACGAGCCGCCTCATTGCGCTCCTGCGCCCGGGCCTGACTCAGCACGTCGATCTTCCAGCCGGTCAATCTCGATGCTAGCCGGACGTTTTGCCCTTTCTTGCCTATGGCCAACGAGAGCTGATCGTCAGGAACGATCACCTCCATGGTCTTGTTCTCCTCGTCCATGAGCACCCTGGAGATCTCCGCGGGGGCCAAGGCATTGCACACGAACTTGGCAGGATCAGGTGACCATGGGATGATGTCGATGCGCTCACCACGGAGTTCCTGGACCACGCTCTGGACCCGGGACCCGCGCATCCCCACGCAGGCCCCAACGGGATCCACATCCAGATCGCTCGACGAAACCGCTATCTTCGCGCGCTCCCCAGGCTCGCGGGCCGCGCTCCTGATCTCCACGATCCTCTCCGAGACCTCTGGCACCTCCAGCTCGAAGAGCCGAATCAAGAAGTTCGGGTGTGTGCGGGAAAGGATGATCTGCGGACCCCTGGGGACCCTTCGCACGTCCAGTATGTAGGCCCTTATGCGATCACCAGGTCTGTAGGACTCCCTGGGGACCTGTTCCTCCCTGGGGAGGACGGCCTCGACCTTCCCGAGATTCACGATGATGTCCCCGCGCTCGAACCGCTGGACGATGCCGTTGACGACTTCGGCCTTGCGGTCCTTGTAGTCCATGTAGATGTTTTCCCGCTCGGCATCCTTGACCTTCTGGATTATCACCTGTTTGGCGGCTTGGGCTGCGATCCTTCCGAAGTCGCTGGTGTCCACCTTGATCCCCATCGTGTCCCCTACAGCCGCCTCCGGATCGAGCTCCTGGGCCTCCTCTAGGGTCATCTGGATGGAAGGGTCCTCCACGGTGTCCACCACCTCTTTGTACTGGAAGACCTCGATCTCACCGATCTCGGGGTTGTACGAGGCCTCCACTCCATCCTTGACCCCCAGCTTCTTCTTGGCCGCTTGGCTCATCGCCTCCTCCAAGGCGGCGATGAGCACCTCCTTGTCTATCCCCTTGTCCTTCCCGACCTGTTCGATGACCTGGCTGAGGTTGAGTTGCATCCTCACCTGACTCCTTTGGTGTATCAATCCCCCCACGGGTAGACGAGTCGGGCCTTGACTATGCCCTCCAGCGGGACCCTGATCACCTCGAGACCGCAGTCCACCAATATCCTGTCCCCCTCGACGTCCACAAGGGTCCCCTGAACCACCTTGCGCCTCTTTCCCCCCGACGGGAGGGCTATCTTGACCTTCTGTCCCAGGAACTTCTTGAAGTCCTCCAGCTTGCGAATGGGCCTCTCCAGCCCAGGCGAGGAGACCTCCAGGTGATAGCGACGGTCAATGGGGTCCTTCACGTCCAGCAAGTGACTCACCTGTTGGCTGATCTCCGCGCAGTCCCTGACGGTCACCCCCCCTTCCCGATCTATGAAGAGTCGCAGGACCCATCCGTGAGCCTCC
>CAZOXN010000335.1:0-4060 GCA_964583655.1 uncultured Desulfarculaceae bacterium
AGAGCCACCTGGGCTCACCATCCCACCGGCATCCCGCCACTTAGAGACCAAGGCGTGCCAGATCGATATCCCAGGCAGAACTTCGACGATCCCTTCGGCCCGGTGTGCAAGAAAAACCTCCCAGAAATGCTGGAGGCGCCCATCCGAAGCCTCTTCCAATCATCCAAACCCGGGAGGCCAATGACTTCCATTGCTGTGATTCGTACCCGAAAACCCATCTGCGCATGGCTCTGGTCAGAACGTTCACTTTCGGTAAGGGGCAAGCTTGGCAAGGAAGTCCGGGTTCACTTGGTAACCCAGGGCCTTGGCCCTGTCCGCGTGGAAGATCGCCCTTTGCATCTCTCCGCTGTCGTAGTAGGCGATCGCCAAGTTGTTGTGGGTCATCGGGTCATCCGGGGCCATCGTCAGGGCGTGTTCCAAGACGGAGACGGCCTTGGAGAACATGCCCCGTTGATTGTATGCGAATCCGAGATGATTCAGGTAAGGCGGGTAATCCGGCCTTATGGAAAGGGCCTTTTCCAAACACCAGATGGCGTCCGGGATCCTGCCCTGTGACAGAAAGACCAAGCCGAGCTGGTTCCATGCGGGATCAAGGCGAGGATCGATGGCGATGCTGATCTGAAACTCCTTGAACGCTTCCTTGACCCTGCCCATTCCGAGATGTACCAGTCCGAGGCCTAGATGGGCCAGTGCCTGGCTCATGTCGGATGCCACGACCTTCTCGTAGTGAGATAGTGCAGTGGTGAATTCTCCCTGCTGCAGGTATGCCGCCCCCAGGTAGAGGTGGCCCAGCGTCCTCCAAACAGGCGACGAGAGGGCCTTCTCGTATGAGGAGACTGCCTTCTGGATCCTTCCCTGGAGCATGTAGGCCTCCCCCAGGGCGATCTGAATGTCCGCGACTCCGGGAGCGGATCTTGAGACCTTCTCCAACACCTCCAAGGCCTTTGCCGGAGATCCATCCTGAATCAAAAGGAGGGCCTCGAATACCTGTAGGGCCACAGGTCGCTCAAGGGACCCCTCGTTGACGCCTGCCATGATCCTGGAGATGAACCGTGCAGCTTGATGGGTTGGGTAAAGGGATAAGACCGCCTGTGCCCTATCTTGCGCAGACGCCAAGTCCCCCTGTGCCCCTAGGCGCACAGCCTTGGCGTATTGCTCCTCGGCCACGCTCCAGGCCCCATTGGACGAGACCGGGGGATCCTTCTCGAGAATGGCGAACTGCTCCTTCAGAGGTATGATCTCGCTCACACCCCCAGGGCGGAGCCTCGAAAGGGCCAGGCGTAGTTCGTCCTGGAGATCCTGCGGACGGGCCTCCTCCACGTATCCCCCTTGGAAGGCGTTGGGGTGGATAGAACGTTCCATGGCGAGTTTCCAAAAGGGCTCTCCCCCCTTGATCCGCCGCATTAGATCCTCGGCCTCGCCCCTCTCTTTGACAGCGATGATCCGAAAGCTCACGGTCTCGTCCCCCGAGGCCACGCGGGAGACCCATGGGGACCACAGCGTTATCAAGGCAAGGCCTGCCAACGGCATCCACATCGTGGCTCCTCCCAAGGCCTTGGCAGCGATCTTCATCTCGGTCCTCCATCCCGTGAGGTTAGCTTAGCACAATCGGCGGAAGGTGACCAGTTACCCCCATGGGCAGGACTAACGCCTTCCGCGACAAGGCCGAATCCTCTCCATGGGTCCATAGTGCGAGAGCGGTCATGGGTTGGCGGCGCTTTCGGAGCGGTTCGCCGGAGGCGCTTCGATTTTCCAGGATCTCGACCGGGATCCGCCAGAGGCGGATTCGGCCGAAGCTGAGCTGAGGCCGATCCAGCGTCCCGCGGGATTGGGGCAGGCTTCTGCCTGTGCGTCGCACCCAGACAGGTCCCCAAGGGCCAAATCCCTCGGGAATCAGGCCCCGAAAGCCTGACAATCCCGTGTTTTGTTCAGACCAAACAGACCAGATAGACGAGACAGACCAATGCCCCCCCGTGACCGATTGCAATGGTACTGGAGACTCGGTTGTCGGGTTCAGATTCGAGAGTTCATAAGGAGGATCCGGCGATGTCCGTATAAAGACCTGGCGCAATGCACCGCACTGGCGACTGAGATCACCGAGAAGAACGTGTTCAGGACGAAGGCAGAGCCTTGGGGCAACGAAAGGGTGAGCGCGATTCCCAAGGAGCCGGCCCCTACAATCCACACTGTCCTCAGCACATCAGCGGAGGAGTATGACGGATCCCGCGAGCCTTGCACAGTGCTCCTCAGCCCCCCATAGACGAACTCGATCCCAACGATAACGAGGACGACCCAGGGCGAGACCTCCTTGGAATGCAGGGTCGAGATATACACGGTCGGGAACAGGACCCCGATGCCCAGGGAATTCGCCCACTCCTTCACTCCGAGCTGACCGATGATATCCCCCTTCAATCTCCTCCAGGTCCAGGCCAGATACTGCAGGCCGCTGGCGAGGGTCACCCCAACCACCAGGGCCATGATCGCCCAGTTTGTGGTGGTGTACGAGAACAGAAATCGCATCCCCAGGGCCCATCCAACGAGGCCGACGAACGTAAGGATCCGCGGGCCCAGCCTACCCTGCCTGAGGTAAGTGATGGCCGCCAGGACCAACGTGAAGGCAAAGAAACCCCCCAGTGGGAGGAGCACGCCTCGATTCGGCCCGAAGATGACGTTGAGGATTACTATTCCCCCTCCGATCATCTGGATGGTGGTCTTGTACTTGGCCAACTCAGCGGTACGGAACTGTGCCCCGACGGATCCATGAATGCATCGAAGCTCCGTTACCAGGAACTCGCGGATGAAGATCAGGACAACCATCCAGATGGGGACCGCCTCCATCCGCACCAGGGGAATGAACATGGCTGCCACGAAGACCTTGTCCGCGATGGGGTCTATCATGGCTCCCAGTCTGGTCGGGCCTTGTTTGCGGGCAAGGTACCCGTCCAGGTAATCCGTGAGGCCTATGACCACGAAAAAAGCCAGGGAAAGGGCCTTTTGCCACGGGGCCTCGAACAGAAGGGCGCAAGGGATGGGCAGAAAGATCAAACGGAGCAAGGTGACTTGATTGGCCGTGATCTTCATGGCTAGGCGCCGGGCGAACCCGTCTCGTCTATGCTAGGAACTACATCCTCAAAAGTCAACTTGGCTGAACCGCTAGGACCTGCGCCGAGGTGGTGGGGCTTTCCATGTCGAGACAAAGCTAGGAGACGCAGGGAGCCATGGGATATCTGCCAGCAGGTGGCTTGGGCACCCGAGCGCACGACCGACGATTCCTGCGAGCCTTCATGCGACGACGGGTGCCTCCCAAATCGGGCCAAAAAAGATGGGGGGTCTGCACCGCACCCCCCTTTGGAGCAGATCATGAAAGCCTTACGCTATCTTCTGGACGTTCTTGGCCTGAGGGCCCCTGTCCGTCTCCTCCACCTCGAAGCTCACCCGATCCCCTTCGTTGAGGGTCTTGAAGCCGGACATATTGATGGATGAGAAGTGAACGAATAGGTCCCTGCCATCCCTCTGCTGGATGAAGCCATACCCCTTCTTGTCATTGAACCACTTGACGATCCCCTCTGCCAAAGCACCGACCTCCTTTCTGAAAAGAACCCGGACTTCAGGACCTGTGCCGCAGGGACCCTGGCACCCTGGCCCCGCAGGCCACGCCTTGCCTCGTACCTGACCGCGCGGCACAGCCCTCGTGCAACGGCTCGCATTTACCACAGTGAATCGCTGGGAGTCAAGGGAAAAGTTTACCCGACCCTTGCCTTTCCTTGAGCCATTGGACGAGGTATGACCGCAGTCTTCGGCCGTGGGACTCGCTGATCTGGAGGAAATGGATTCCTACTAGATAGGCTTTGCGTCCCTTGATGCGCATGACCCTCCCCTGCACGGCCTGGCCCAAAGCTGTTATGGGCTCTCCCGAGTCGGGTATCTCGATCTGCATCATGACGTGGTTCCGGACCGTTGGGATCAGGTCGTAGAACATGTGAAGTCCGTCTATCCTCAAGACCGGGGTCAGGATGGACACCCCTCCCAGGCCGATGTCCCACACCCTTATCCGACGGAA
>CAZOXN010000336.1:0-4054 GCA_964583655.1 uncultured Desulfarculaceae bacterium
CAGGGGAATCTGCCAAGCCATCTGTTCAGCCGGCTGAGCCTGGGGCGTCCCCTTCCAAGACCACCGAGCCAGGGTTCCAGGAGGTCCAACTGGCCAAGGTCCAGGAGGCGCAACGCCTTCTGGAGGGGGAGAAGTACGAGGAGGCCATCCGCGCATTTCAGGAGGTCGAGGGATCGGATCTTGAGCCCCAGGTCAAGAAGGGGATACAGGAGGCCCAGGACAGATATGCTGACAAACGCAGGCGAGAGGCCGCCTCACTGGTGCTCAAGGCGCATGGGGAGACCCCTTCGGGGAACCGCAAGGCCCTCTTGGTCCAAGCCCTCCAGATACTCCAGGAGACCAATGCCCGTTATCCGAGCAACAAGCACGCATCGAAGATCGAACAGAACATAAAGGACGTGATCCAGCAGATCCGAAAGATGGATCCCGAGTTCAGGCCTTGACCATGAGACTCACGACTATCGAGGCTGCTACCCTGGACGAGGCCTGGTTCAAATGCCTCTTCGAGCTCTTCGACGGCGAGTACGAGACCTATGTCATCGATCAAGGCAGCTACACGGGTGACACGAGGAGGGAGTTCGACTGGATCACGGTGAGGATCACCACACCCGGCGGGAGGCCTGAGGAGCTTGGAAGCGGACTCAGACGTCTGATCCCCACCGTGCCCCACGGTGTCCCCGCTCCATGCGATGAGGAAGGGATCCTGAAGTACTTCAGCGAGTATCTGTTTTGCGACAGGCTCAGGCCGGCCGAGCAATACACGTACGGCTCCAGGCTATGCCAGCTCATCTCAGGGAAGACCCAGGTGCAGGAGATCATCGATCGTTACAGGGGACACGGCCCAGGAAACAACCAACTGGTCTTGCAGGTGGCAAGGCCAGAGGACATCCTCCTCGATGACCCACCGTGTCTGCGTCACATCGACACGCGGATCCGCAACGGGAGACTCCACTTCATGCCGTACTTCCGCTCCTGGGATCTGTGGGGCGGCTTCCCCTTGAATCTGGCAGGCATCCAGCTCCTCAAGGAGTACATGGCCGCGGAGATCGGGGTGGAGGACGGTGAGATCATCGCCACCTCCAAGGGACTCCACATCTACGGTCACGCTGAGGACGTGGCCCGGTTGCGCGCTGGTCGAAGCAAGAGATAGCGGCTTGGCTACTCGCGGCCCGACCGGAGACGGATGAGCCCTGTGGCCAATGCCAGGAGGAGGCTTGCCATGGGCAAGATCGTGTTCACCACCAACTATTCGGACTTGAGCACGGACCAGGGGTTTCAGTTCGAGTTCTTCTGCGACCGATGCGGAACGGGATATCGAACCCCATTTCAGCCCTCGACCTTGGGGAGGGTCTCCGGTGTGTTGGATGCGGCCAGCAGCATATTCGGAGGTATCCTGGGGAGGGCGGCCGATCTCGGGGAGAGGGCACGCTCGGCCACCTGGGAGAAGGCCCACGACGAGGCCTTTGCCAAGGCCATGGAGGAGCTCAGGCCCGAGTTCGTTCAATGTCCGCGTTGCTCTTCTTGGGTGTGCCGCAAGGGCTGCTGGAATCAGAGGAAGGGCCTTTGCAAGGAGTGTGCCCCAGACCTGGGTGTGGAGATGGCGGCGGCGCAGGCCAGCCGGACGACGGAGGAGATATGGGCGCACTCCAAAGTAGCGGATGAAGACAGGGAGATGCTGGAGGAAGAGGGGTGGCGAGAGGGGGTGCGAGCGAGCTGCCCGAAATGCGAGGCACCACTGCCAGGCAAGGTCAAGTTCTGTCCTGAGTGCGGCGCCAAGATAAAGGCCCAGGCCCATTGCGCCCAATGCGGTGCCAAGCTGGGCCCTGGGGCCAAGTTCTGCGCTGAGTGCGGGGCAAAGCTCTAGGGGGCCGGCCGAGGGACCCAAGGGCCTCGGTGCTTTACCGAGGCCAGCTCGTGATGGCTCCGGTCCCGGGTGGTCTCGGCCAGGAGACGGCCAACGGTGTGGGAGAAAGGCGACAGGTACAAGGATCGGGACGAAGCCGGAAGGGTCCTCGCCTCCATGCTGGGGGCACACAGGGGCGGGGAGAGGCTCGTCTTGGCAATCCCCAACGGAGGCGTGGCGGTGGGTGCTGCCATCGCGAGGGCCCTGGGCTTGGAGCTAGGCCTCATGGTGGTGAGGAAGATCCAGTTTCCGCACAACCCGGAGGCTGGCTTCGGGGCGGTGGGGGCGGACGGGACCATGGTGCTCGACGAGGGGCTCATAACAGGTCAAGGTCTTAGCCCTGAGCAGGTGAGCCTCCAGACGGAGAAGGCCCTTCGGAGTGTGCGGGAGAGGGTGGCGCGCCTCGGCTCGCGGGCCCCCCTGCCGGCCGTCGAGGGAAGGAGAGTGATCCTGGTGGACGATGGCCTCGCCACAGGATCCACCATGGAGGCGGCCGTCTCTGTCGCAAGGAAACAAGGACCGGCGATGCTGACGGTGGCGGTCCCCACTGCCTCTCACAAGGCTTGGGGGCGCATAAGACCGCTCGTGGACGACCTGGTGTGTCCCCACGTGGGCAGAGGACCATTCTTCGCCGTGGCGGATGCCTATCACTATTGGTCAGACGTGACCGATGATGAGGTGATCCGGATAATGGATTCCATGCTGCAGACCCCGCTATCGGAGTCCCCGTCGTGAGCAATGCCGCAACCCCTCTCCATCTCTTTCCGCTGCCCCTTTCTGGGGGCGATGACGGCATGTTAGATTAGGGTGTATCTCAGGCCGGCCGTCCGGGTATGGGCGGTTGCGGCCTCGAACCGCACGCCTGTTGGTGCAGCCCAACGCGGAGGTCTCTCCCTTTTTCGACATCGACCCATGGGGGGGCGACTCCGCGCTACAGGGCCGCAAAGGGCGTACCGATGCACGGGTCGGGCCTCGATGAGAGCGGCACAGATCAAAGAAGGTGAACCCATCGCGAGGCTCCTGGATCTCATCGAACGGCCAGGAAGGGCGAAGGCCTACGGGCTTCGAGGGTCGGCCGGGGCCTACATCGTCTCCAGGCTTTTCGAGCGCATCCGGGGGAGCTGGGTGGTGATCGTAAGGGACCTCCAGCGGGCCGAGTCCATGGCGCGAGACCTGGCCTTCTATTGTCCGTCTGGGACCGAGGTGGTGACGTTCCCAGCCTGGGAGCTCCTCCCCTTCGAGCAGGTCAGCCCCTATCTTCATCTCCAGGGCCGGCGCATGGCCCTCCTTCGGCGCTTCCTCAGGGACCAAAGAGAGCTCATCACCGTAATCCCCATGGCGGCCTGGATGACCCGCGTGCCGCCCAGGACCTGGGTCGAGGCGAGGTCCTTGGTCTTGGTGCATGGCCAAGGGATCTCCCCTGCAGCGGTCACGGCCTTTCTGGATGCCTCCGGGTATCGCAGGGTCCCATTGGTGGAGGAGGGGGGGGATTACTCGGTGCGGGGCGGGATTGTCGACTTCTTCCCCCACCCAGGCGACTCCCCCTATCGCGTGGAGTTCCTAGGGGACTCCGTGGAGTCCATTCGCACCTTCTCGCCTGATACGCAACGTTCTACTGGCAAGGTCAGCCGCGTCGAGATCCTGCCTTTGCGAGAGATCCCTTGGTCACCAAAGGATCGAGAGGCGGCCTTGAGGAGGCTGGCGGCCCGGATGCCGCTAGCTCGGAGCAGGGACATCACGCCCACCGTAGAGGCCCTGTCCGAGGGACTGCCCCTGCCCGGTGTGGAGTGGCTCCTTCCCCTTTTTCACGACTCCCTGGAGACACTGGAGGAGTATCTTCCGGGGGAGTGCGTCCTGGTCCTGGATGACCCGGACTCCTTGCGGGAGGCTTGGGAGGGCCTTTGGGAAAAGGCACAGGAGAGATCGCGCACCAAGGATCTGCCCCTGGCCGGTCTCATCTCGCCAGAGGAGCTCTATCTCCCACCCCCTGAGATGAATGGGGCACTCGGGCACCATAGGGCGCTGGAGCTCCGGGGCGCACATGTCCCAGGGCTCGCGCAGGATCCCACCGACACTGTCTGCTTTGCCACATCCCACCTGGAGGGATTCAGGGCCGAGCTCCTGCGCGGGGCAACCATGGAGGATACCCTC
>CAZOXN010000337.1:0-2751 GCA_964583655.1 uncultured Desulfarculaceae bacterium
ATTACACGTGGAAAAGGAGATGGGGGCGCGGCCCGAGGGACCCGAAGATCGACTGGTACGACCACCGGGCCGACCTATATCATTGGTCCAAGAACAGGAATCCTCTTTGGGTGGAAAGAGGGGTGATGTCCCGGCAGGTGATGTTCCCTGGATGTCAGGTGCTGGATCTCTGTTGCGGAGATGGCTTTTATCCCTATTATTTCTACGCGGAAGTCCCGGCCAGAGTCGACGCGCTGGATTCGGACCGTCGGGCTGTTCGACATGCCATGAGGTGGCACTCTCATCCCAACATCCGGTACTGGGTGCGGGATGCCCTGAAAGAGGAGTTCCCGGCTCCTGAATACGATGTGATCTCCTGGGATGCGGGGATCCAGTACTTCACGCCGGAGCAGATACGCATCATTCTCGGCAAGTGCTTCCGGGCCCTGGAGCCTCGAGGGGGGGTCCTCACAGGTTACACGGTCCTTGCGGAGCAAGGGCAGAAGTATCACCGGAGGCACAGGTACGAGTTCACCTCCAGCGAGGAGCTCGCGAGGTTCCTCGAGGGATTCTTTCCGTTTGCGGGTACCCTGGAGACCCAATATCCCAGCCGGCGAAACATCTATTTTCGGGCCGCCTTCTCCAGGGATCGGTTGGGTGGGTTCTCGTCCTCGAAGTGATGTATCACTTCTCCACCTTCTTCGACAAGAATTACCTGGTCAGGGGCATGGCCCTTTATCGTTCGTTGCGAAGACACTGTCATGATTTCAGGCTCCACGTCCTATGCCTGGACGCGGAAACGCACGAGGCCCTGTCTCGCCTTTCGTTGCCGGAGATGGACCTGATCCCCTTGTCCAGGCTGGAAGAGATGGACCCAGAGCTTCCTTCAGTCAAGCCGCAAAGGAGTGCCGCCGAGTACTACTGGACCCTTTCTCCGGCCTTCAACCTCTTCTTGCTGGGGTCCTTGGCGAATGGGGATGTGCTTGCCTATCTGGACGCCGATCTCTATTTCTTCTCATCCCCCGAACCCTTTTGCGAAGCGCTGGCCGGCGGTTCCATCCTCATGGTGAGGCACAACTACGGCCCTGATCGTGCCTGGGCCGCGAGGGAGAGGGGGATATACAATGCGGGTCAGTTCGCTGTCAGGAAGGATCCCAACGGGATCGAGTGCCTGGCCTGGTGGCGGGAGCGCTGCCTGGAGTGGTGTCATCGCACCTTCGACGGTCGCCGCTTCGCGAGCCAGATGTACCTCGACGAGTGGCCCCAGCGGTTCGAGGGGGTGGTGGTCCTGGAGCACCCCGGCTGCGGGGTGGCACCTTGGAACCTGACCCGGTACAGTATGAGATGGTCGCGCGGACGGGTGACCGTGGATGGGCAACCTCTCGTCTTCTTCCACTTTCACGGGTTTCGGATGAGGGGCAAATGGGTCTTCGAGCCCGTGGGACCTGGGTACAAGGCCGTGGCCCCCTTCGTCCGATGGCGGGTCTTCGCCCCGTATATAAGAGAACTGAAGAGGGCAGCGAGGGACTTGGATCGGGTGGTTCCGGATCTGGGGGCTCTCAGATACACCGGAATCGGGAGAAGGGACCTCTTGCAGAAGGCCTTGGCGGGGCGGCTGATGATTGCACTGGGGGGGCTGGTCTTGTGAAGGCCTCCGTTGGATCACGATGCGGGTTTTGATGGTGATACCGCGCTACCTCCCGTTTCCCCGTGGGGTGTGCGGTGTTCCGGTTGTGACCTGGTCGCTGGTTAAGTCCCTCCTCGACAGGGGACACACGGCCTCTGTTTGCACCTTTCAGGGATCGGCCCGGGACAGGCATAGGGGGGAGGCGCTGAGGCTCCTGGCGTCCCTCGGGGTGGGAGTGCATGATCTGGATGAAGGCGTCTCGATTCGCCGCAGAGGCTCTGCCATGAGGCAACGCCTTGCCTTGCTCAGAAAGGGCTTGATCCCAAGACTGGCGGACTTCTATCCTGGTGTGAGGCATGGAGCCACCCTCCGAGAGCTGATTCGTCGGGAGAGGCCGGATGTGCTCTACGCCTTCGATTTCTCAGCGGCTGTATCCCTCTGCTTTTTGGATGAGCTGCCTCCGCTTCTGACGGCCGTGGTGAACTTGGACCACGTGGTACACGAGGTGGACCAGGGAGGGGAGGCCAAAGGGGCAAAGGCGATCGTTCGCAGGGCCTTGGACAGGGCGGCCAGGAGGCGCCTCCCGGCGTGGGAGGTAAGGGTCCTTTCACCATCGCGGCGGGTTGTGGCCCACGCGGCGCACCACGGGGCTTGGCTCAGGAAAAATGGAGTCGCCAATTGTCTCTACCTCCCCAACCCGGTCGTGGATGCCGTCGGGTCTGGGTGCCATCGCCTTCGTGGGCAGATCCAGGCCTCCCAACCGAGGCCGGTCATCCTCTTCATCGGGAGGCTCGACAGCACCATCAACCGTCCCGCCCTGGCCTTGCTGGCTCGGGAGATCCTACCGGTCTTGGAGAGGGAACTTGGAGAAGGGGGCTTCGAGCTGCACATAGTTGGCCAAGGTGACCTCCGGGAAGATGTCGCGGCCCGCTTGCGGAGGCCATCGGTCCTCATCAGGGGATACGTGGAGGATATCAAGCCAGAGTTTCTGGCATGCCATGTCTTGATCGTCCCTACACCCAGCGAACTCGGTTTCCGCACGCGAGTGGCCGAGGGTTTCTCGTATGGCTGTTGCGTGGTGTCTCATTCGTCCAACGCCCTCGGGATGCCGGAGCTGGTGCATGAAGACAACGCGCTTCTCGCCT
>CAZOXN010000337.1:2851-4025 GCA_964583655.1 uncultured Desulfarculaceae bacterium
TCCAACGCCCTCGGGATGCCGGAGCTGGTGCATGAAGACAACGCGCTTCTCGCCTCCGGCGGACGGGAATTGGCCATGGAGGTGGTCAGGGCGGTCCGGGACCGAGAGCTGCGGCGCAGGCTCGAAGAGAGGGCCCGCGAGACCTACGAGGAAAGGCTGGAGGCCGGCAAGGTCGCCGGCCGGATCGTCTCGGAGATGGAGGCCATTGCAGGGGGTAAAAAGGGGTGAGGGACATGGATCTCGGACAAACGCGGTTAGTAGGGGGCGCAATGAGCAATGAATCTTCAGCGAGGACCCTCATCCTGGCTGAGGTGGGATCGGTCCATGACGGCAGCTTCGGCAACGCCAAGTGTCTCATCGACCTGGCCGCGGATTGCGGGGCAGATGTGGTGAAGTTCCAGACTCATATCGCCGAGGCCGAGACACTGAGAGATGCGCCTTCGCCGGCCCATTTTCAGGGGGAGCCCCGGTACGAATACTTCGAGCGTCTCTCCTTCACGCCTGGACAATGGGCGGAGTTGAGGGTTCATTGCGAGATGCGCAGCGTGGAGTTCCTGTCCTCCCCGTTTTCAGAGGAAGCGGTGGACCTCCTGGAAAAGGTGGGCATCGGGCGTTACAAGATTCCCTCGGGAGAGGTGACGAACATCTCACTGCTGGAACGCGTAGCCAGGACAGGGAAGCCGGTGCTTCTTTCCTCCGGGATGAGCTCCTGGGGCGAGCTAGATAGGGCCGTGGAGGCGATCCTGCGTTATCATGACCGACTCACGCTCCTTCAGTGCACATCCCAATATCCTTGCCCGTACGAGCGGGTGGGCCTCAACGTGATGATGGAGATGAGGGAACGGTACAGGCTACCGGTGGGCCTGTCCGACCATACATTGACCGCCTACTCCTCCCTGGCGGCCGTGGCGCTCGGCGCTTCCGTAATCGAGAGGCACCTCACCTTCAGCAGGAAGATGTATGGAAGCGACGCGAGACATGCCCTGGAGCCGGACGAGTTCTCGGACCTGGTCCGGGGGACACGCGCCATCGAGACGATGATCGCCAACCCCGTGGACAAGGATGACACCGAGCCGCTTCGCGCAACCAGGGAGGTCTTCCAGAAGAGCCTCGTGTCGCTGGTCCGCATCCCTGAGGGCATGACGATCACACAGGAGATGATCGGGATCAAGAA
>CAZOXN010000338.1:0-4024 GCA_964583655.1 uncultured Desulfarculaceae bacterium
CCCCCTCAGGAGGCCCCTGCCCCTGAAAGGGAGAGAAAGGCCGGGCCCAAGCCAGCCTTCGAGCAGCAAGACATACCCAAGATGTTGGAGATCCTGGACAAACGCATGAATCGCCTCTTGACTTCTTCCCTCGCTGCGTGCGTCCACTGCGGGCTGTGCACCGAGGCGTGTCATTACTATGCATCTACTGGCAACCCTGAGTTCGCCCCTGCATACAAGGCCGACCTCCTCAGGAAGGTCTACAAGAAGCGTTACGACTGGCTGGGCCGACTCCTTCCCCATTGGGTCGGTGGCAAGGACCTCACGCCAGACCTGGCAGAGAAGATGTACGACCTCATCTTCGGCGCCTGCACCGTGTGCCGGCGCTGTTCATTCAATTGCCCCATGGGGGTGGACTATGCCTCCATCATGGCCACGGCCAGGTATATGATGGCCGCTGTGAACCGTTTGCCCGAGGGGCTCAAGGCAACCATCGACGTCCACCTGGAGACCGGCAACAACATGGGCATCAGCGAGGAAGAGCTCATCGAGACCCTGGAGTGGATCCAAGAGGAGCTGCAGGCCGAGCTGGATGACCCCGAGGCCAAGATCCCTCTGAACCAGAAGGGAGCCAAGTACTTCCTCACCATGAACCCCAGGGAGCCCAAGTACTATCCCCTGACGATCCAGGCGGAGGCCAAGATCCTCTATGCGGCCAGGGAGAGTTACACCATCTCCACCAAGTACTGGGATGCCACAAACTACTGCCTGTTCATTGGGGATGGGGCAAACGGCAAAAAGGTGGCCCAGTGGCAGGCCGAGGACGTGGAAAGGCTCGGCTGCGAGTACCTCCTCGCCGCGGAGTGCGGCCACGGGTATCGTTCCATTCGTTGGGAGGCCGCCAACTGGCTCGGGCGTCAGCCCGGATTCAAGGTCATTGCGTTCCAGGAACTGCTGGCCCAGTACATCCAGGAGGGACGGATCAAGCTGGACAAGTCGCGCAACCCCAAGAGGGTCACGTATCACGATCCGTGCAATGCGGCCAAGAGTGGCGGGATCATCGAGGAGCCTCGCTTGGTGCTCAGGGCAGCTGTGGAGGACTTCGTGGAGCTGAGGCACAACCGTCAATACTCGTACTGCTGCGGAGGAGGGGGCGGGGCCCTGACCATGACCGAGTTCGCCAAGAGGAGGATGGAGGCGGCCAAGGTCAAGGCAGAGGAGATAGCCGAGACAGGCGCCAAGATCGTGGCCACTTCGTGCCACAACTGCCTGGACCAGTTGGCTGAGATAAACAGGCATTACAAGCTGGGCGTGGAGATCAAACTGCTTTGCGAGCTTGTGGCAGACGCCCTAATCCTGCCGTAGGAGGGCAGGCCTGCGCCTTGGGCGAGGCATAGGAGGAGTCGCTATGAGCAAGAAGATCCTGATCATCGACGACGAGCCAGCGATCATCACTTACTTGAGCACCCTGTTTCAGGACCATGGCTATGAGGTCGTCACGAGCACCAGCGCCGACGAGGCCCTGGAAAAGGCCCGGGCGGAGGGGCCTGACCTCATCACCTTGGACCTCCTCATGCCCGACAAGACAGGGATAAGGCTGTACAGGGAGCTGAGAAAGGACCAAAGGCTCAAGGGGATACCGGTGATCATGGTCACTGGTTTCACATCGGCGCAGCACCCCCTGATAGACTTTCGGAAGTTCATCTCCGAGCGTTCCATCCCCTCCCCGGAGGGATTCATAGAGAAGCCTGTGGATCCTGAGGCCCTCCTAGCGGCTGTGTCAGCGGCCCTTGCAGGGAGGGCGGTCTCTTCGACTTGAAGGGAGGTCCTACGCCAATGCCCAAAGGCCTGCCATTTGGGCGCAACCGGTCGGGTTCCCGCCCTTTCCCGCGGCAAGGGGAGGCCCTTGTCGACGGATCTTCCATGCCAAGCCGACTGCCCCTGGACCCGGAGGCCTTGTTCGACTCCCTGCCAGGCTATGTCACCGTCCACGATACGGCCCTTCGGATCGTGAGGGCGAACCATGCGTTTCTGAGGGACTTCGGGGACTCCATTGGTCGGCCCTGCTACGAGACCTGCAAGGGCAGGGAGTCCCCATGTCCGGGATGCGCCATGGAACGGACCCTCAAGGATGGCCGAGGCTCATCTTGGGAGGAGACGCTCAGGACCTCCGAGATGGAGACCGTCCACACTGTGGCCCAGTGCAGCCCTCTCCGGGACGCCACCGGGCAGGTCATCGGGGCCATCAAGGTCTCCACGGACATCAGCGAGATGCGGCGCCTTCAGAGGCAACTGGAGCTCAGCCAACAGGAGTACAAGGCCCTTTTCCATGGTGTCCCCTGCTACATCACCATACAGGACAAGGACTTCACCATCATCAAGACCAACCGTCCCTTCGAGAAGGACTTTGGCCGGGCCATTGGCCGCAAGTGTTTCGAGACTTACAAGGGCAGGGTCTCCAAATGCGAGAGCTGTCCGGTGGAGAAGACGTTCCAAGACGGCGGGGTCCATTTCAGCGAGGAGACCGTTCGACCCAGGAGCGGCGAAGCCATGGACACCATCGTCTATGCGGCGCCGGTCAGGGACCTCTCGGGCAACATCTTCGCTGTGATGGAGATGTCCGCCAACATCACCCCTGTCAAGCGGCTCCAAAGGGAGCTTGCCACCCTCGGACAGGCCGTGGCCATCACCGCCCACAGCATCAAGAACATCCTCAATGGGCTCCAAGGAGGGGCGTACGTGGTCCAGTCAGGCCTGAGACGCGGGGACCAGGTCCTGGCCAGGAAGGGATGGGAGATGGTCAAGGAGGGGGTGGACCTGGTGGGGGAGTTCGTCAAGGACATCCTCCTGATCTCAAAGCAGAGGATCCCAGAGTACGAGGACGTGATGGCCAACGACCTGGGCAGTCAGGTGTGGAATCTCTTCGAAAAGAGATTCAGCGACATGGGTATCGAGTTCGTCCTGGAGACAGACACGGACTCGCATGAGCCCGTCTCCATGGACCCCAAGGGGATCCATACAGTGCTCACCAATATCGTCGCCAATGCCTTGGATGCCTGTCTCGAGGACAAGACCAAGCACGGACACAGAGTCGTCATGCGGGTCAGGGACCAGGGCCCAGATGGGATCCTCTACGAGGTCCAGGACGACGGGGGCGGCGTGGCCCCGGAAGTGCGGGAGAGGCTCTTCAAGGAGATGGTCTCGACCAAAGGGAGCCGGGGGACGGGATTGGGGCTCTTGGTCACACGCAAGATAGTGGAAGAGCACCTGGGGACCCTCTCCCTCGAGTCGCAACAGGGCTCAGGGACCATCGTCAGGGTCTCCCTCCCCAGAGGGCACCTGGCACGAGGGTCATGTCCGCACGGCTTCCATGAATACCCGCGGGAGCTTCATCTCTCCCGGGTTTGACTTGAGGATACATCCTAGTCTCGAACGCCCCAACTGGAGGAAGGACCATGGAGACCGTCAGGAAGGTGCTGATCATAGACGACGAGCCCAAGACCACCACCTATTTTTCGACCCTGCTGGAGGACCATGGGTTTGCCCCTCGATGGGCCAACAGTGCGGATGAGGGACTCGCAGCCCTCGTGGAAGAGAAGCCCGATGTCATACTCCTCGACCTGATGATGCCGTGGAAGACAGGGATCAATCTGTTCAACAAGATAAAGAAGGACCCTCGTTACCGCGACATCCCAATCATCATCGTCACCGGGATTCGGGATCAGTTCTCTGAGGACCACAGGGCGTTCTTCGACGGCCTCAAGAAGGGCAGGCCGTCGGCGTACCTCGAGAAGCCCGTGGACCCAGAGAGATTGATAGGGACCGTGAGGAGGACCATCGAGGCGGGGAATTGAAGCGCGGTGGCCCGTGGGAAAAGGGCCTTCCTAAGGAGGCTTGCGACCAAAGAAGCGGAAACGGGGGTTCAAGAGGGGGAGTTGTGCCATGGACAGGTCTTTCCTGGAGGAGGTCTCTGGCCGAAGCGGGCAGAGGTTCGAGGGGTGTTTTCACTGCCTGAGCTGTGCCGGTGGGTGCCCGGTGGTGGAGG
>CAZOXN010000339.1:0-4015 GCA_964583655.1 uncultured Desulfarculaceae bacterium
AAGCAGAGCATGGTGGCCATCCTGGGGTGGATCATCCCCGCCCCCTTGGCCACAGCGGCCATGCGCACCTCCTTCCCACCGAAGGCGGCCGACCTCACCGTGAACTTGGGCCTGGTGTCCGTGGTCATGATGGCCCGGGCCACCGAGGGCAGCGCCCTTTGGTCCAGGGCCGATACCAGGGGCGGAATGCCGGCCTCCAGGAGCCCCATGGGCAGGGGGGCGCCTATCACCCCTGTGGAGGCCACCAGTACCTCCTCCTCAACAATGCCCAGGGCTCGGGCGACCCAAGAGGCGCTCTGAACGGCGTCTCGGTAACCCTGCCGACCCGTGCAGGCATTGGCGCAACCCGAGTTGACCAGCACGGCCCTGGCGGTCCCTGAACGGAGCCTCTCGCGATCCAGGATCACCGGCGCCGCCGCCACCCGGTTGGTGGTGAAAGCCCCGGCCGAAGCGGCAGGAACTCGGGAATAGATGAGGGCCAGATCGGGCATGCCGTCTTTCTTGATCCCGCAAGGGACGGCCGAGAACTCGAAGCCCCTCACCACGAGCTCGGCCTTGCCAGGCTCATCCATCCATCGTCTCCTTTCGACAAAGAAAGACCCGGCCGGGCCGGGCGATCCCCTGAAGGTGGCCTGTCACCTGCCGCAGCACTTCTTGTACTTCTTGCCGCTGCCGCAAGGGCAGGGCTGATTGCGCCCTATCTTTCCCCCTTCCCTGCGCACGGTCCTGGGTTCTGCCTCCGGCTCCTCCCCGGGAACCCCCCCCCTTCCAAGGGTCAGCCTGGCCGCGGGTCTCTGGACCGGTTTGGGGGGTTCCTCCTGGATCTGGACCCTGAAGAGCTGCTCCACACCGTCGGTGCGAAACCTCTGATGCATGGCCGTGAAGAGCTCGTAGCCTTCCTTCTGGTACTCCCGGAGGGGGTCTCGCTGGGCATATCCTCGAAGGCCGATACCCTCCCTGAGCTGGTCCATCCCCAGGAGGTGCTCCTTCCAGGAGGTGTCCAGGAGCTGGA
This sequence comes from uncultured Desulfarculaceae bacterium, assembly GCA_964583655.1. GTDB lineage: Bacteria > Desulfobacterota > Desulfocorpusculales > Desulfocorpusculum > Desulfocorpusculum > CAZOXN01. Next base: position 1,013 of record CAZOXN010000339.1, read on the forward strand.
GGAGGATCATCCTCTCCAGATAACGCATCACCTCGGACCCGTAGGCCTCCTCCTTGGCCTTGTAGTGCTTCATCAGGAGCCCGGCGATCTCCTCCTTGACCGTGTCCGGCCCAGCGGCCTCGGGCGGCGAGGCCCCGTCCCATGACACACCCAGTCTCATCCGCAGCTCGCGGCCAAGCCCTTTGAGGTCCCACTCATCGGGATGCGACTTGGGTGGGACGAACCGCTCCACCGCGTCCTCCACCCAGTCCAGGATCATCTCCTGGATGTCCTCCTGGAGGTTGTCGCCCTGGAGGATCCTCTGCCGAAGGGCGTAGATCACCTCCCTCTGGCGGTTCATCACGTCGTCGTACTCCAGGAGGTGCTTGCGGATCTCGAAGTTGTGCTGCTCCACCTTCTTCTGGGCGTTCTCTATGGCCCGGGTCACGAACGGGTGCTCGATGGGCTCCCCGTCCTCCATGCCCATGCGGTCCATGATCCCTGCGATCCGCTCCGAACCGAAGATCCGAAGGAGGTCGTCCTCCAAAGAGAGGTAGAAGCGCGAGGAGCCCGGGTCCCCCTGCCTGCCTGACCTACCGCGAAGCTGCCGGTCTATGCGGCGGGCTTCGTGGCGTTCGGTGCCGATGATGTGAAGCCCGCCCTTCTCCACCACGCCTAGGCCCAGCTTTATGTCGGTCCCCCTTCCGGCCATGTTGGTGGCGATGGTCACTGCCCCCTCCATCCCGGCACGGGCCACTATCTCCGCCTCCTCCTTGTGCCGCTTGGCGTTTAGGACCGAGTGTGGGATGTTCTTGGGGAGCATACGGCTCAGGAGCTCGGAGACCTCCACCGAGACAGTGCCGACCAGAACGGGCTGTCCCCGGCCATGGCACTCCTGGATCTCCTGGATGATGGCCCTGTACTTCTCCCTCTTGGTGCGATAGATCACGTCCGCGTGATCCGTCCGTATGCACGGCCTGTGCGTGGGTATGACCACCACATCGAGCTTGTAGATCTTGTGGAACTCGGGGGCCTCTGTCTCAGCGGTCCCGGTCATCCCGGCCAGCTTCTCGTACATACGTAAGTAGTTCTGGATGGTGATGGTGGCGAGGGTCTGTGTCTCACCCTCGATCTTGACCTCCTCCTTGGCCTCCAGGGCCTGGTGGAGGCCGTCGCTGTAACGGCGTCCCGGCATGAGACGGCCTGTGAACTCGTCCACTATGATCACCTGGCCGTCGGTGACCACGTAGTTGACGTCCTTCTCGAAGAGGGAGTAAGCCCGAAGGAGCTGGGATATGTTCTGCAGGACCTCGCTCTTCTCCATGAAGATCTGCTCGGCCCTCAGCCGCTCCGCAGGGGTGATCTCCGGGTTGCTGTCCAGCACCGCCAGATCCGGCAGCACGAAGAAATCCGGGTCCTTGGGGGAGAGGGCCATGCGCCCTTTCTCCGTCAGGTCCACCACGTTGGACTTCTCGTCCAGGCTGAAGAAGAGCTCCTCGTCGATCTTCCACATGAGCTTGTCCCGGATATGGTCGAGTTCGACCCTCTCCACGAGCTTCTTGTTCCCCGGCTCCTGCAGGAGCTTGAGGAGCCTCTTGTTCTTGGGGGCGCCCCGCTTGGCCTGGAGCATCCGGATCCCGGCCTCGTACTCCTGCCCCTCCTGGAGGAGCTTCTCCGCCTCTGCCAGGAGGCGGTTGACCAGGAAGGTCTGGCTCTGCACGAGCCTCTGGACCATGGGCTTGAGCTCCTGGAAGCGTTGGGTCGATCGCTCCACCGGCCCGGAGATGATCAACGGGGTGCGTGCCTCGTCGATGAGGATGCTGTCAACCTCGTCCACAATGGCGTAGTGGAAACCACGCTGCACCCGGTCTTCCACCCTGATGGCCATGTTGTCCCTGAGGTAGTCGAAGCCGAACTCGCTGTTGGTCCCGTAGGTGATGTCCGCCTCGTAGGCCTTCCTGCGCTCATCGTGGGGGATGTCGTGGTAAATGACCCCAGCGGTCAGGCCCAGGAACTCGTAGATCTGCCCCATCCAGTCTCGGTCGCGGCGGGCCAGATAGTCGTTCACCGTGACCACATGGACCCCTCGGCCGGTCAGGGCGTTGAGGTAGACCGGCATAGTCGCCACCAGGGTCTTGCCCTCCCCGGTGACCATCTCGGCGATCTTGCCCTGATGGAGGACGATCCCGCCCGCGAGCTGGACGTCGAATGGCCTCTCCCCGAGGGTCCTGCGGGCCGCCTCGCGCACCACCGCGAAGGCCTCCGGGAGGAGCTCTTCCAGGACCTCCCTTAGGGTCTCCTTGAGCCTCTTCTTGAGGCCGTCCATGGCCTCGTCCCTGTCCTCCTTTTCCAGTTCCGTGACGCGATCCTCGGCGATATCCTCGGGCCCCACCACTTTGTGGAGGGAGAGATCCCGGATCACGCGCTGGATCTCCTGATGACCCAGGTCCGCCTCCCCTTGGAGGAGCCCCAGGAGCCTTTGGCGGATGCGGCCGCGGAACTCGGCTGTCTTGGCCCGGAGCTCCTGGTCGCTCAAGGACTGGATCCTTGGCTCAAGGTCGTTTATCTCGTCGATGAGTGGCGCTAGGCGGTTGAGTTCCCGTTCGTTGGCGCTGCCAAAGACCTTCTGCAAGGCCTGGACTATCATGCGGAAACACCTCTCATGCCATGGGATCCCCGAGGCGAAATCGCCCAAGATACGAGACCTATTGTACAGCGGAAAGGCATACGCGTCCAACGTCACGAGGGAAGAGGCACAGGCCTTATCTCACGGGCGATCCTTGGCGCACTCCATGCCCCCGCGCACGGCGGTCGCTCCGTCGCGAGTTGTGAGTGGAAGGTTGGAGCAGGACATTCAGTCGCAGGGGTAGCGGCATTTCTCCTTGCATCGAGCCCGCGCCGAGCCGCTCCGAGAAACGCCGCCATCTGGACCACGAACGTCCGACAGCGGCCATCCAGTCTGCGGCTCAAGGCCACCCGAAAGACGCCCTTTGCAATGGCGCTGACGTATGGAAGGGGTTGGCT
>CAZOXN010000340.1:0-4013 GCA_964583655.1 uncultured Desulfarculaceae bacterium
GTGTTCTGGGGCGCAGCCACTTGGGCGGGCTGGATCAGCCTCAACCTGGACTCCGTGGAGGCCATGGCCGACCTGCCCAAGGTGGAGATCCTGATGCGAAGGGCCCTCGAGCTGGACGAGGCCTTCTACTATGGAGGCCCGCACCTCTTCATGGGCATCTGGTACTCATCGAGGCCAAAGATGGCAGGGGGAGACCTGGACAAGGCCCAATGGCATTTCACGCGGGCCTTGGAGCTGGGACATGGGAGGTTCCTCATGGCCCATGTCTATTACGCGGATCTCTATGCGAGAAGGATCCAGGACAGGGACCTCTTCACCTCCATCTTGGAGGGTGTCCTGAATACCCCTGCCAACGTGATCCCTGATCTGACCTTGCTCAACACAGTGGCCCAGGCCAAGGCCAGGGCCCTCTTGGACAGTACGGACGACTACTTCCTCGACTAGGAGCAGAGATGGCCCAACCACGACGACTCCTCGGGTGGGAGCTAGCCTTGGCCCTGGTGGTGCTGCTGATAAGGTCATTCCCCTCCTCCGGCGGGGCCGCGGAAAAGGCGGCTGTGATCAAGATCGCAACCCTGGCCCCGGAGGGAAGTGCCTGGACAAAGGCCTTCAACGCCATCAACGCCGACGTCAAGAAGAAGACCGGGGATCGGGTCCAGTTGAAGATCTATGCCGGTGGGGTCCTGGGAGACGAGAGGGACATGCTCAGGAAGATGCAGATCGGGCAGGTCCACGGTGCCGCCCTTTCCGGGGGAGGGCTATCCAACCTCTTCAGCGAGATAGACCTCTTTCAGATCCCCTTCCTCTTCCAGACATACGAGGAGGCGGACTTCTTGATCGAGAAGATGGACCCCTTCTTCAGAAAGGGCTTCGAGGAGAACGGTTACGTCCTCCTCGGCTGGTCCGAAGGGGGGTTCGTATACCTCATGACCAACGCCCCCATGGCCACTGTCAGCGATTTCAAGAAGGCCAAGGTCTGGATCTGGGAGGAGTCTCCCATGGCCAAGGCCATCTTCGACGAGGCAGGGATCTCGGCCATTCCCCTGTCGGTCCCGGACGTCATGGTGGGGCTTCAGACAGGGCTAGTGGACGTGGTCTACGCCCCACCGGCCGGGGCCATCTCCTTGCAATGGTTCACCAAGGTGAAATACATCCTGGATGTCCCGCTGATCTATCTCGTCGGCGGCATCGTCATTCGCAAAGACGTCTTCAGAGGGCTCCCCCAGGGCCATCAGGGGGCCCTCCTGGAGGCCTTTCGAGATCACGTAGGCCCCCTCAAGCAGGTCCTTCGCAAGGAGAACCAAGAGGCCATCAAGGTCATGGAGAGACATGGGGTCAAGGTGATCAGGCCGGCCAAGGAAGACATAGAGGAATTCAAGGGCCTGTGGGAAAAGGCGGCCCTCCGCCTGGGCCAGCAGTCCTTCTCCAGGAAGGTCTTGGAGGAGGCGTCCTCCCTGCTCCAGGCTTACCGAAGGGGGAACCGGTGAAAGACTCGCTCCGTCGGTGGGACGACGCCATCGCCCGCTGGGAGAAGGCCCTCGTTGCGGTCATGTTGAGCACCATGATCATCCTGGCACTCCTGCAGGTGTTGCTTCGGAACGCCTTCGCAACAGGGATCTCCTGGGGAGACCCGCTGGTGAGGAACCTGGTGCTCTGGGTTGGCTTCATCGGGGCCACCATGGCCACCAAGGAAGGCAAGCACATCAACCTCGACGTGGTCTCCAGGTGGATCGGAGGGAGAGGGTTGTGGCTCGTCCACGCTGTGGTCCATTTCTCATCTTTCTGCGTCTGCGCGATCCTCACTTACGCCGCTCTCCTCTTCGTCATCAACGAGGCCCGAAGCGGGGCAGTGACCTTCCTCATGGTGCCTGTCTGGGTGCCTGAGCTCGTGCTCCCCGTGACCTTTGGGCTCATGACCTTGAGGTTCGGGCTGGCATCGGCAACAGCCCTGGCAACCCATCGTAGCTCCGGCTCGACGCACGAAGGGCCAAGTGTCCCATGAGCACCCTCCTGGTCTGTGCCATCCTCCTGGTCCTGATGCTCCTGGGGGCACCGATCTTCGTGGTGATATCAGGACTGGCCCTCTATCTGCTCGCCTCCGCGCAGATCGACCTCTCGGCCATGATCATCGAGATGCACAGGATGGCCACGACGCCCATCCTGGTGGCCATTCCGTTGTTCACCTTCGGGGGGTACATCCTCTCCGAGAGCGGGGCGCCCAGGAGGCTCATCAGGCTCTCGGATGCCTTTCTCGGATGGCTCCCTGGGGGGCTCTCCATCATAGCCCTGATCACGTGCGCCGCTTTCACTGCCCTGACCGGGGCCACGGGCCTGACCATCATCGCCCTGGGCGGCATCCTGCTCCCGGCCATGTTGAGGGGGAGGTACCAAGAGGCTTTTTCCCTTGGTCTCCTGACCACATCAGGCACCCTCGGTCTGCTCTTCCCCCCCAGCCTCCCCCTCATCGTATACGCCATCGTGGCGAAGGTGAGGATAGACCAGCTCTTCCTGGCCGGGATCCTCCCTGGGATCCTGCTCTTGGTGCTTTTGTCGGCGTTCAGCGTGCACCGCGCAGTGCGCTCCCAGGTGCCCCGTGCCCGTTTCCGGATGGGAGAGGCCCTGGCGTCATTGAGGGAGGCGGCCTGGGAGATCCCCCTGCCATTTGTGGTCCTGGGCGGGATCTACAGCGGGCGATTCGCGGTGAGCGAGGCCGCTGCCATCACCGCCGCCTATGTCCTCCTGGTCGAGGTGCTGATTCTCAGGGACATCCCATGGAGGGACCTGCCCGAGATCATGAGAAAGAGCATGATCCTGGTGGGTGGGATCCTGATCATACTGGGGGCTGCGCTGGGCCTCACCAATTACCTGGTGGACGCCGAGGTCCCAGCGAACATGCTGGACCTCTTCAAGGCGCGCATCGCCAGCCCTGTGCTCTTCCTCGTGGTGCTGAACCTCTTCCTGCTGGCCGCTGGATGCACCATGGGGATGTTCTCGGCCCTGACCGTGGTGGTGCCGCTCATGGCCCCTGTGGCGCAGGCCTATGACATCCACCCGGTGCATCTCGGGATCATATTCCTCACCAACCTGGAGATCGGGGCATCCATCCCGCCGCTGGGGATCAATCTGTTCATATCGAGCATCCGGTTCGAGCGTCCAGTGCTGAGGCTCTACCTCGCCTGCCTCCCCTTCATCGCCATCCTCTTGCTCGCCCTGGCCATCATCACCTACTGGCCGGGGTTGAGCCTGATCCTCGTGGAGTGAACATTGTGCCTGCCGGGCCTCTTGCGGTCGTCCTCTGGATCCCGCGAGGTCCAGAGGAAGTCTCGCGGGCGCCCGGATCTGTGGGGAGTCTCGGGGGGGCTGGAACGGGCTTCCTTCTTACGCCCTGCGGATCCCTGTTGGAGAACGCCTTTGGACACGGGCCATCGCGAAACATCAACGCGATGGGTATGGAACCGATGGGATGCGAGACACCGGGGTGAAACGGGTCGTCCAGTTCCTGGGGCTTGAGAGAAGCATCGTGGGGCTCCTCTCCATGGCGGTCCTGGTGGGGATGGGCGAGAGGATGGCGGAACGCTTCCTCCCCATCTATATCGTTGCCCTGGGCGGTGGGGCGCTCTCCGTGGGTCTATTGAATGGGCTGCAGAACCTCCTCAATGCCCTCTGCTCCTACCCTGGGGGATACCTCGCCGAGAGAACGGGGGCCAAGCGTTCGCTCCTGGTGTTCAACGGGATCGCCATGACAGGGTTCCTCATGGTGATCCTGATCCCCAGGTGGGAGGCCGTCATCCTGGGGGGCCCTGTTCTTCCTCTCCTGGAGCGCCATATCGCTTCCCGCAACCATGGACCTCAAGGGACTTCACCTGGCCGGCCGCATCCTCGACACAAGGGAGGAACTCCATGCACGCAAGGGATAGGGCCTTCGTGGACATTAGCCTTCCTGTGTGCGCGCATGACGTGGATGCTGGCCCCAAGTATTCGATTGCGCCTAGCGTCACAGCGGGACCTTGGGA
>CAZOXN010000341.1:0-4002 GCA_964583655.1 uncultured Desulfarculaceae bacterium
CCCTTTGCCTCCTCAGGGCCGGTGATGGGGGCGCCCTCGGCCACTCGCCTCTTTTTCCCTTTGGCCTCCACCGTCCCCTCGGTAGTTGGCGCAAAAGAGGCGGTGAGGGTGGGCCTGGACCCCTTGGCTTCGGCCGGGGCCTCGGCGGCCTCCTTGACGGTCTTGGGATAGAGGACTGCGGAGACGCGTTTTTCCTCTCCACCCACCACGGTCATCTTGTCCTGGTCCAGGTTCACCAGGACCCTCTCGCCGTCGATCCAGTCCTTGCCCTGCCAGATCTTGGGGCTTCCCAAGAGCTCGATGGTCCGAGAGATGTGATCGAACTCGGCCCGATCGCATGTAGCCACGCGATCGTTCTGAGTTATCCGGACGTTCTTCACAGCGACCACCTTCTGGATCCCCCCGCCGGTCTCCTGGCTCGCCATGTCCGCGGTGATGCGCTGCGCGTAGATATACGTCTCTTCCTGGTTGACAACCACATTGCCCTCGAAGATCACCCGGTTCTCCCTCTGGAAGGCGTCCATCCTGTCCGCTGAGATGTTGATCGGCTTGTCTCCCTTCAACTGGCCAAAACCCATGCGCTCCTCGATGGTCTTGGCTGATGGGGGCTTCCCCTCCCCAGGAGGTGGTGAAGGCGGGCTGGTTGCACTCGATGGCGTGCCTTCGCCGGATCCGCCAGGGCGCTCGCCTTTGTCCTCCTCCCTCGAGGCAGAATGGATATGGGCCGGGGTCTCAGGAGGTGAGGCGGCAATGCCCTTCTCTTCGGCAACAGCATGAGACCCTGCCCGCACCTCCGTTGGGGAGGCGTCTGGTGCAGCCGTGGGGACAGGCCCCGGTTCTTGGTTGAGCGCAGTTGGCCTGGGCGATGGCCTTTCCAGGGGCTCATCGACTTTCTCAGTCGGAGAGGTCTGGACCTCGGGGGCAGTTGGGCCGGGCTTTGGGCTGTTTGCTTTCCCGGATTCCTCGGGGACGGGCTCCTTGGCAAGGGGGCTATCCGTGTCGGCCCTCCGAAGGGCGGTCACCTCAGTGGTCCGTTCCTCCTTTGCCTTGGTGACCGGTACAGGCGGGACCGCCCCTGTGCCACTGCCCACCGGAACTTGGGGAGGTGGGGTCTGCGGGGGGGATGCCGCTGGCTGAGGGGGGGCCGCGGGTACGGGTTCGGAGGGCGTCTCATCGATGAGCGCCTGGGCCTTCTTGGCGTACTTGCCCTTGGGGTACTGCTGGAGCAGGGCCTTGAGGGTCCTCTGATTTTTGTCCGGCTGCTGAGTCAGCCTGTAAGCCTCGGCCAAGGCGAAGAGGACCTCCTCATCGAGGGGGACCGAGGGATACTTGGTTATCGCCGCTTCAAACCTCTGGATGGCGGCCGGGTACTTCTTCATTCGGTAGTAGAAGTTCCCCACGTAGACCTCGTGGTCCGAGAGCCTCTTCATGCAATCCTGAGCCTTCTCGTTGGCATCATAGGCATAAGGGGTATTGGGAAAGTGGGTCAGCAAGTACTGGAACTCGCTCAAGGCCTTCTCGGTGTTGGTCTGATCCCTGTCCACGGTGAGGATTTCCTGATAGTGGCAAAGCCCCAGCATGTAGACCACGTACGGGATATAGGGGCTCGCCGGGTGCATCTTCCTGAAATCGGAGTAGCTCTCGATGGCCTGCGGGTACTCCTTGGCGGCATAATGGGCGTCGGCGATCTTGAGGTCGGCCAGCATGGCCGCCACGTCCGATGGGTAGTCGTACTTCAACTTGTAGAAGGCCTCGATGGCCGCACGATAGTTCCTCTGCTCTAGCTGAGCCGATCCCTCCTTGTACAGCTGGTCCGCGGTCCTGCCCTTGGGCGGCTGCACCGGGCGATCGAAGAGCGTGCACCCCGTGAAGACGGCAGCAACGAGCCAGAGGACGAAGGTCCCTTTCGCGAGGTTCGATCTCATTTCCCTCCCCCACGGAGCAGATATCCCAAGCATACAGCGGACCGGTGGACCTTCGACCTCGGGGGCCCTAGAGTGGCTGGAAATACCCTTGTGTTCGAGTCAGACATTGCCCTAAGGATAGTAAAAATGCCGAATCTTGTCAATTTTTTGAGACCCATGAATGGATCCCAAGGTTTACACATGAATAAGGAGACCGATGGCCCTCGGGCCATGCGCCAAGGGCCCAGTCCTGGCCTCCATGAGTTGCCGCGGGGTCGGGAGACGGCCCTGGGTTTGATCTTGCAACCTGCAGTCGTGTCACTGAGTGTTGATATCGGGGGCGTAGTTGTCTATACTTCCACCCAGCCAGTGCTCGGGCAAGACCTGGGCATCCGGACGCGGAGACTGGGGACGGTACAAGTCGTGATGAGACCTCAGCGACCGACAGCCGCCGTTGCTCCTGAGGAAGTGATCCGACTCTTGACGGTGGCCGTTCGCAACCTCTCCATGTATACCTCACAGCACCCGGCCTTCCTGAGGACCATGGACCAGCTCGTCGACACTGTCCAGGGGGTCACCGCAGAGAAGGAGCGTTTTTCCCTCAGCGTGGTGAGGGACCAACTCCTGGTGGACCAAAAGGTGTCCTTGTTGGGGCCCGTGGCCCATGGTTTTGCGAGCGAGTTGGTCAAACGTGGCATCAGGGGGATAAGCATCGCCCGCGAAGTGACGAGGGCGGAGTTGTCCGCCTTGGTGGAGCTCCTGGCTAGGAGGCCCGAGGAGGTCTTGCATGAGGGATCGTGCGAGGAGCTCCTCAAAGGGCGTGGTGTTACGAGGATTTGGATACACCCCCTGAGGGACACCGGGCTGGGAGACGAGAGGGCGATCGGCGACGCCTTTCTGGACCGGTTCCTCCTGGGCCAGTTACAGGGTCAAGAGGCCAGAGACGCCCTGAAGGAGTTGCTCTTCAATGATCCAGATGGGATACGCCGGGCAATGACGGAGAAGGCCGCCTCGGAAGGTCGAGACGAGGAGGAGCGTGCCCGTTGGGCCTCTGAGCGGCTCCTGGTCCTGATGGAGCAGCTCCTGGCAGGCCATCCGCAGGAGTGGGACCTGTTCAAGGATAGGCTGGCCAGCCTGATCCTCAGCGTTGGGGTGGAGACCCAGGCGGAGTTCTTCCGGCAAGCGGTCCTCAGGGAAGGGGAGACGAGGATCCAGGCCCAGAGGCTGGCGGACGCCCTACCGAGGGAGGCCGTGGCGGAGATCGTCGCCAAGGAGCTGACCTCGGCCCGAAGGCTTGAGCAGAAAGGACAATTCGTAAAGGAATTGCTCCCAGAGGCGGCCAAGAGGCGCGATCTCTTGCCGGAGGTGGAGAGGAAGCTGGAGGAGTACGGGGTCCCGAAGGAGGAGTTCCTCAAGCTCTTGATGGATGAAGAACCGTCTCTGGAAGAACGCCTCGGGAGGTTCCTCAAGGGGCACATGGTCCTGCCGGACGACATGGCCTATGCGGCCGATCTCGTGCGCGACTTGGGGACCCAGGGCAAGAGGGAAGAGGCGCTGAAGGTGGCCCACAGGTTCTTCAATGCATTGAACCACCCTGAGTGGGAGGTCCGCAAGACCGTGGCCTCCGCGGTGGGGAGCATGTTCGAGGCCTTGGAGGGTGTGGAGGCCCCTGGGGCCACGCTGACGAAGATCCGGGAATTCGCACTGCGCAAGATGCTGGGCGAGCCGGACAAGGATGTCTTCAGGCTCCTGGCCGAGGGGCTGGAAGATGTGGCCAGGGGAGATCTCAGGAAGGGGGATGTGAACGAAGGTTTAGATCTACTCCTCAAGGTCCTTTCGGGGATGGCCGTGAGCGATCTCGACCCGGAATACGTGACCAAGCGCAGAGAGGAGGCACGCGAGGAGCTCTCTAGGGAGTCGGTCTTGGAGCGTACGATAAGGGATCTGACCGAGGGGACCCAGGCGGAGTTCAAGAGGGCCTTGGAGATAATCCGTCTGATGGGGACGAGAGGGGTGGATCGAGTCGTGGAGACCCTGGGGCAAGAACGCCAGATGAGCAAGAGGATACGTCTCTTTCGCTCCCTGACGGAGTTGGGAG
>CAZOXN010000342.1:0-1036 GCA_964583655.1 uncultured Desulfarculaceae bacterium
GATCAAACGATATCGAGAGGCGGACAGTTGGGCGGGCCCGGGGGGGTGGTGATAAAGGGGAGCAAGCCCACCCAGGACCTTCGATTCGACCTGCCCACAGTAGGGCCCGAGACAGTCAAGACCATGGCTTCTGTGGGCGCCACCGTCTTGGCCGTGGAGGCAGGGTGCACAGTGATGGTGGCGAGAGACGAAATGGTTTCCACAGCGGATCGGCGAGGGATAAGCATCCTGGGCTGGAGTCGCGAGGAGGTCCATGGGTAGGCTCAGGGCAGCGGTGGTCGGGGCCGGTTACCTGGGGCGCTTCCATGCCATGAAGTACAAGGACTTGCCAGGGGTTGACCTGGTGGGGGTGGCGGACATCGACGCCCGCAGGGCGGATGAGGTGGCCAAGGAGTTGGGGGCCAGGGCATATGCAGGACACACAGACCTCATCGGCCTGGTGGATATGGCCACTGTTGCCGTCCCCACTACCGAGCATTACGCGGTGGCCAGCCAACTGGTGGCGGCAGGGATCCACGTCCTGGTAGAGAAACCCATCACCGCCACATTGAGTGAGGCCAACTGCTTGGTCGAGGCCGCGCAGCGCCAAGGCGTCGTCCTCCAAGTGGGGCACCTGGAGCGCTTCAACCCAACGATACAGGCCCTCAGGAGGAGGTTGAGGGAGCCCTTGTTCTGGGAATGCCACAGGATCAGCCCCTTCCCAGGCAGGGGTGGGGATGTCGATGTGGTGCTGGACCTCATGATACATGACATCGACCTCATCTTGGATATCCTCGATGCCCCAGTGACACAGGTGGACGCCGTTGGGGTGCCAGTGTTGACGAGCCGTTATGACATCGTCAACGCCCGGATCAGGTTCGCGACGGGCTGCGTGGCGAACCTCACGGCCAGTAGGGTTTCGGCCAAGAGCCTTCGAAAGATCAGGGTCTTCCAACCGGATGCCTATCTGTCGGCCGATTCGGCCAAGGGGGAGCTCATGGAGTACCGGAGGTTGCCCCCCGATGGCCCGGGGGCGGTCCCCAAGATCACGGCGCAG
>CAZOXN010000342.1:1046-3988 GCA_964583655.1 uncultured Desulfarculaceae bacterium
AGGGACAGCCTCATGGAGGAGGTCCGATCCTTCGTGGAAGCCGTGTCGTCCCACACGGCCCCAGTCGTGGACGGCAAGGCCGGGGTGCGGGCCTTGGAAGTGGCCTTGCAGGTCATAGAGCGGATAAGGCAAAGCGCCAGCGGGGCCGATGGCAGGGACCTGGTGCGGGGGTTGATGTGAGCGGGATCCTCATGGTGGCCGGGGAACCATCGGGGGACCGCCATGCGGCGGACCTGGCCCGTGTCATTCGGATGCTCGTGCCCCGGGTGAGGTTATGGGGCATGGGCGGGGAGCATATGGCGCGGGAGGGAGTGGAACTCGTCGTGGACATAAGGGGCCTGTCCGTCGTCGGGATCTCCGAGGTCTTGGGGCACCTAGGGTCGATCCTGTCTGCCCGCAAGGCCATCCTCAGGGAGGTGGATCGCGAGGCTCCTCTGCTGGGGATACTAGTAGACTTCCCGGATTTCAACCTCTGGTTGGCCCGTGGGCTCCGGGGCCGGCGCATCCCATTGCTCTACTACATCGCCCCCCAGGTCTGGGCTTGGCGAAAGGGGCGCGTCAGGCTAATGGCCAGGCTCCTGGATCGGGTCGCTGCGATCCTACCCTTCGAGGAGGAGATCTTGCGCAAGGCCGGGATCGCGGCCGAGTACGTGGGACATCCCCTCCTGGAACAGGTGAACGGCAGGATGTCCAGGGAGGAGGCACGGGCCCACCTCGGTCTTCCTCCTGATACCCCGATCCTGGGGTTGTTCCCCGGGAGCCGACCTGGCGAGGTGGACAGGCTCCTCCCCATCATGCTCAGGGCCGTCAAGCTCGCCCTGGCAGAGATCCCTGGCATGAGGCCTGTAGTGGCCCTCTCCACGCTAGTGCCTCGGGATCGTGTGGAGCGGCCCATCCGAGAGTGCGGGGTAGAGGTGGAGGTGGTCGCCGGGGAGGCTCACACGGTGATGAGGGCATCGAAGATGGCCGTGGTCGCCTCTGGTACCGTGACCCTGGAGGCGGCGATGCTGGAGACCCCGATCCTGGTCATTTACCGGACCTCTTGGATCACGTATCTCTTGGGACGGCTGCTGGCCACGGTCCAGCACGTGGCGCTGGTGAACGTCTTGGCAGGGGAGAGGATAGTCCCGGAGCTGCTCCAGTGGTCCGCGACCCCGAGGAGCATTTGCTCCAAGCTGCTTGACCTGTGGGATGACGAGATGGCTTGCGAGCATATGGTCGGTAGACTCCGCCAGGTTGCCGCTTCCCTCGGGTCGAGGGTGGCCAGCCGGAGGACTGCGGAGATGGTCCTGGAGATGTTGTCCGGCAAAGGAAACAGTGGGTCATGAGGGAATACCGCCGTCTGCTGGGCTATGTGGCTCCTTACTCGAGGAGGCTCCTAGCGGCCGTGGCTTGCATGCTGGCTTACTCGGCCTTGTCAGGGGCATTGGCTTGGCTCGTCAAGCCCGTGGTGGATCGGGTCTTCGTCGAGCGGGACATGGCCATGCTTCAACTGCTGCCCGTGGCGCTCATGTTGGTGAGCGTGGGCAAAGGCCTAGCTGATTACGGGCAATCATACCTCATGGCGTACGTAGGGCAACGGGTGATTACAGATATCCGCGATCGGCTCTATCAGCACCTCCAGGACCTCTCCCTCTCTTTCTTCCACCGTACCCCCACGGGCGTCCTCATCTCTCGGATCAGCAACGACGTCACATTGGTCCAGGGCTCGGTCACAGAGGCCCTCACCGGTCTGTTGAAGGACTCCTTGACCATAGTGGCCTTGGTGGTGGTGGTCTTTTACAACGACTGGTTCCTGGCTACCATCGCCCTGTTAGTCTTCCCTTGGGCAGTGATCCCACTGGTTCGTTTCGGCAGAAGGGTACGACGCTTCAGCCGCAGGTCCCAGGTCCAGATGGGGTCCATGACGAGCATCATTCACGAGACCATCTCCGGCCAGCCCATCGTGAAGTCCTTTTGCCAAGAAGATTACGAGAAGGAGCGTTTCCGCAAGGAGAACAGGACGCTCTTCCGGACTCTCATGAAACGCTACAGGGTTCGTGCCTTGTCCTCGCCGGTCATGGAGACCCTCGGGGGCATTGGGGCTGCGGTGGCAATCTATGCGGGGGGCTACAGGGTGCTCCACGGGCACATGAGCCCCGGGGAGTTCTTCTCTTTCGTGGCGGCCCTGGGCATGCTCTACGAGCCCATCAAGAGGCTCAACAAGGTGAACCTGCTGATCCAGGAGGGGATGGCTGCGGCGGTGCGCATCTTCCAGATCCTGGACGAGACCCCCGAGATCCAGGACCGGCCAGGGGCAATCCCGCTTCCGCCCATCAGAGGTGGGATCTCCTTCCGGGGGGTGGGATTCAGTTACGGGGAAGGGATGGTCCTGAAGGGGATCGAGCTCGATATCCGCAAGGGGGAGGTGGTGGCCCTGGTGGGGGAGAGCGGTGGGGGGAAGACCACGATGGCGCACCTGATCCCGCGTTTTTTCGACGTGACAGAGGGGGCCATCTTGGTGGACGGGATCGACACGAGGGATGTCACTGTTCGTTCCCTCAGGGGACAGATAGCCCTGGTGACCCAGCACAGCGTCCTTTTCCACGACAGCGTGAGAAACAACATCGCGTATGGCCGCCCCGATGCCAGTTTCGAGGATATCAAGAGGGCAGCCAGGGCCGCTTACGCCGATGGATTCATCCAGGCGCTGCCGCAAGGATACGACACGGTGATCGGCGAGGCCGGAGTGAAGCTCTCCGGGGGGGAGAGACAGAGGCTGTGCATCGCGAGGGCGCTCCTCAAGGACGCCCCCATCCTGATCCTCGATGAGGCGACATCGTCCTTGGATTCCGAGTCCGAGGAGGAGGTGCAGAAGGCCATCGATGTCCTCATGAAGGGCCGCACAGTCCTGGTCATCGCCCATCGACTCTCCACCGTGAGGAATGCCGACAGGATAGTGG
>CAZOXN010000343.1:0-3983 GCA_964583655.1 uncultured Desulfarculaceae bacterium
AAAGGGGGTGAGACACCGCGGGTCCACCACCTCCACCGAGATGCCGTCCTGGCTGAGCCGGTCCGCCGCCTCGAGCGACAGGTGAACCATCCAGCCGGTGGCGATCACGGTCACATCCGAGCCGCTGCGCTTGACATCCGCCTGGCCGAGCGGAATGAGGCACTCTCCCTCCGGGACCTCCCCGGACATCTCATCTGCGGATCGACTCCCACACAAGATCATATCAGGCCCAAGCGGCCTTATGGTCTCCGCCAGGAGGTATGCGATGGCGAACGAATCCGTCTCCACCTGAGGATCCCACACATGGATGGCCCTGTCGGCACCCATGGCAAGGCAGCTCCGAAGGGCGAGGCGCACCCTCGCTGGCCCGAAGGAGATGGCTATGACCTCCCCGCCCAGTTTCTCCCTTGTGAGGATCGCCATCTCACAGGCGCACCTGTCGGCCGGGTTCAGGACGTAGAAGATGTCCTGGGGAAGGATCCGGCATTGCTCCGGATCTATCTCGAAGGGAAAGGTGACATCGATGACCTGCTTGACGCAAACCACTGTCTTCATTGACGACCTTCGGGTGAGTGGTCCGGCGCTCGGAGACCAGCATGACGCCATGCCTTCAGAGGCGTGGGCCTGCCCCGGCTCCAAGCCCGCTTGGACCACAGCTAGCCGTAGCGATAACAGACCCCGAATCCGCCCCTGGGGTAATCCCAGGAAATGGCCCCGCAGGGGCAAACCAGCCTGCAGGATCCGCACTCCACGCAGTTCTCCCAGCTCACCACGACCCTTTGGCCCTCCTTTCGGTAGCACTGGGCCGGGCACACGAACAGGCACGGCGATTCCCGGCACTCGGCACAGAGATGATCCCTGACCGTGATGTGGGGCCTTTGGGAGTCCACTACGAACCTGGTGCGGAGCAATTTCTCCTCTACGCTCATCCCAATGCCCTCCAACCGGCCAGCGCGTCCTTCAGGATCTGCGCCCAGGAGAGCCTCCCCGCGATGCCTTCATTGAACAGCTTGAAAAGGCCAGCCCTGGGGCCGGGCCCCACGGTGAAGATGGATTCGGCCAAGGCGCATGCGACCTCCGGGTAATCCCTGTAGAGCCTGGGGTTCTTGAAGAACTTCGGGGCATTCCGGAACCGCATCATGTCGGCCAAGAGGCCATGCCTCTCCAAGAGCCTCGGGTACACGGCCAAGGTCTCCTTGGAGAAATCCCCCCTTTGCTTGGCATCGAGGATTGCCTCGGCCGCGGCGATCCCTGACGCGATGGCGCAGTTGGCCCCCTCGAGCCTGGCCCCTGTGGACAGGGTGAATCCGGCGGCATCCCCTGTGACGAGGATGCCGTCTGCGAAGAGCGTTGCCTTGCGCGCCCCCCCGCCTTCCGGGATGAGGTGCGCCGAGTACTCCCTGGTGACCCCTTCCCTCAAGAGGGGCCATATGGAGGGGTGGCGCTTGAAGCCTTCCAGGAGTTCCTCTGGTCTGAGCCTGCTCGCTGACAGAGGCGAGAGCTTGGTCACCACCCCCACCGACACACTATCCCTGTTGGTGTAGATGAATCCACCGCCGGGGATCCCGTTTGTGACCCTGCCCACGAATGTCTGCGCCATGCCCTCGTCACCCGAAAGGGAGAAGTTTCGCTCCAGGGCCCCTCCCGGCAGCTCCAAGACCTCCTTGACCCCTAGGGAGACCTCCGAGGCGGAGATATCTTTCCTCAACCCGGACCTCCTTCTCACCAGGGAATTAACCCCGTCGGCCGCCACGACCACATCGGCCAGGACCTCTCCGTGTTGGCGTCCCACCCGGACGCCCGCGACCCTTCCGCCCTCCCAGAGGAGATCCTCCACCAAGGCCTCGCACAGGACAGTGGCCCCGGCCTGTTGCGCCTTCTCCGCGTACCACCTGTCGAACTTGGATCTCAAGACCGTGAACGCATTGTATGGGGGGTGACGAAAACGCTCGCTCTCGAAGCGGAGGGATGTGGAGGAGTCGGTGCCGAGCAGGGTGATGACCCAACGGGTTATGGGCCTCTCGAGAGGCGCCTCCTCCCAGAAGTCTGGGATGAGCTCGTTGAGGCCCTTGGCATACAAGGCCCCGCCGAACATGTTCTTGGACCCGGGGTACTCACCCCTCTCGAGGACGAGCACCTGGACCCCGGAGCGGGCCAGGACCAAAGCCGTCGTCACACCGGCAGGGCCGGCCCCGATGACCACGCATTCCCACTTGCCCAGCATGCGTGCACCCGTCACTTGAGTTCAGCTTCGACGAAAGGGTGTTCCCGTCCTGCAATTCGATGGGCCTGGGGGAGGGGCCCAAGGACCTGATGGCGCAAACACATCACCCTGGGGTCTCCTGCTGGCCCTTGATCGACCTCAGCCGATCTATCAGGGCTGGCACGACCTCGTGCATGTCGCCGAGGACAGAGACGTCAGCCACCTTGAACATGGGACACTGGCGGTCCAGGTTGACCGCGACGATGAACTTGGAATCTCTCATCCCCATGGTGAACTGGGTGGCCCCAGAGATGCCGCAGCAGATGATGAGATCAGGCGATACGGTCTTGCCTGTCTGTCCAATCTGCCGGGGGAAGGGGATCCAACCGGCGTCCACTGCCGCCCTAGAACCACCCAACGAGGCCCCCAAGAGCTTGGCCAATTCCTCCATCTCCGGGAGCCTCTCCTTCTCCCCCAGGCCCCGGCCAAAGGCCAAGATGAGCTCTGCCTCCGAGATGTCGAGATCTTCTCGCCCCACCTTGGATACGCCGAGGACCTTGGTACGGATGGCCCCGGGTTCGAGGTCCATCTCGATCCTCCTTATGTGTCCCTTCCTTGCCTTGGCCGGACGACCCTTGCCCAATATGCCCGGGCGAACCGTGGCCATCTGCGGCCTGGCATGAGGAGTCTTCATCCTGGCATAGAGACGTCCACCGTAAGGGGCACGGGTCATCTCCAGGAGGCCTGCCTCGTCCATGTTGAGGACCACGCAATCGCTCACCAGGGTAGTCTTGAGCCGAACTGCCAGCCTCGGGGCCAGATCCCTGCCGAGAGCCGTTGCCGGCAGAAGGAGGGCGGTGGGGTTGCCTAGGCGCACCAGCTCCCCTATGGCATGGGCGTATGCCTCGGTTGAGTAAAGGGCCAGCAGGGGGTGATCGACCCAGTACACCGAGTCAGCACCGTACGGCGGAAGTAGCTCCGCCATCCCCCCGACCTCGTGGCCGAGGAGGATCGCACAGACCCCACGCCTTGCCTTGTCGGCCAGCCTTCGGGCCTCTGTCAAGATCTCCAGGGTGACCTCTTTCAACCGGCCTTCGTGATGCTCGACCAGGATCCAGATCCCCTCGTCCCATGGCTCGCACTGCCCCATGTCTCCTCGCTCGGCTTCAAAGAATCCTGGCTACCCTCTCGCCCTCCCGTATGGCGTCTCCGATCATTCGGGGGGCGAGGCAGTCTCCAATGCGATACAGCTCCTTTACGCGGCCCTTGAGGGCGAAATAGAGGGCATCTTCCGCCTTGTGATAATAGGCCAGGACAACGTGGTCCACCCCGTCCACGACCCTCTCCTGCCGGCTGTGGATGTTGTAAAGGGTCACCTGGTTTCCGGAGATCTCCTTGATCATGGTGTAAGGGGTAAGGAGCAACCCTTTCCTCAGGACGCGTCGTAGCAGGGGGACGCGGCATTCGGCGGAGACGTCCTTGACCGGAGAATCGAGCGGGCTCGTCAGTTCCACCTTGCAGCCTCGGTCCAGCAAGAGCTCGGCCACGCTGACGCCCTTGAAATTCCCCTCCCCGTCGTCGGCCACGATGACATTGGGTCCGACCTCAGCGCCGCCCTCGAGGACATCCCAGGTGGTCAGGACATTGGGTTGATCGAATCCCTTGGGTTCGGGGTCGTCGGGATCGAAGGGCGGGATCCCCGTGAAACTGATGCGCCTGGGAGTCGAGCCGGTGGCAACGACCACGGCGTCGGGGGCTTGTTTCATTACCACATCGGGGG
>CAZOXN010000344.1:0-3980 GCA_964583655.1 uncultured Desulfarculaceae bacterium
GGCCCAGGTAGAACTCCTTGATGTCCTCGTTCTTGACGAGTTCGGATGCGGGGCCGTCGAGGACGATCCGACCGTTTTCCATCACATAGGCGTAATTGGCTATGGAAAGGGCCATGACAGCGTTCTGTTCCACCAAGAGAAAGGAGGTCCCTTTCTCTTGGTTTATCCTTTGTATGACCTCGAAGAGGTCTTAGACCAGCAATGGGCTCAGCCCCAGTGATGGCTCGTCGAGGAGCATCAGCTTCGGACGGGCCATCAAGGCGCGGCCTATGACCAGCATCTGCCTTTCTCCACCGGAGAGGTACCCGCTGCTCTTCCCACGCAGCTCCCTCAGCCTGGGGAAATAGGAATAGACGAATTCCAGGTCTTTCTTTACCTCTGCAGCCCCATCCGAACGGCAATAGGCCCCCACCCTCAAGTTCTCCTCCACCGCGAGCTGGTCGAAACAGGGGCGCCCCTCCATGACCAGCACGATACCCATCTCCACGATGTCCTCCGGGATGCGACCATCTATCCTCTTCCCGTCGAACTCTATGCTTCCCTCGGTGACCTTCCCCAGTTCGGTGTACAGGAGCCCTGAGATCGCCTTCAACGACGTGCTCTTGCCCGCCCCGTTGGCTCCCAAGAGGGCGACCATCTGCCGGTCGCCGACCTGCAATGAGACGCCTTTCAGGACCAGGATGACGTCGCTGTAAACGACCTGGATGTTGTTGATGACCAGCATATAGCTCCCCAGGGGTCCTCCAGCACCGAGGAATGCAGGGCGGCCGGTCCGGGGGACTCGTCCCCGGTCCCCCATACCGGCTGCGTCGAGCCCCTAGTTGGTCCTCACTTCTGGGCAGGAGGAGGCAGCAGTTCCAGGGTGGCCTTGCCCACCCTCTCCGAGAATGCCCCGGTGGCCACGATCTCGTATACCCCCGGTGGAAGGGGTCTTGCCTTCCCGAAGTCCGGCTTCATGGTCTCCAGATTCCATTCCACCTGGAAGAAGGTATTGAGGAGGGTCGAGGGACCCACTGCCGCGCTAAAACTGCCCTGGTCGTCCGCAGCAGCGTTGGCAATGCCGACCCGAGCCCCTTCCCCTTCCCCGAGCCCTTTTACGGTAACGCCCTTCGGCACTATCAGGTCCACCACCACCGTCTCGTTGGGCTGAAAGCCAGCCCCGTTGAGCCGGATCGGTTCCTTCATCAGGGCCGGGGAGAGGGCTCTCCTCTCGGGCGCGATCACCAGGGCTGCGGGAGGCACCGCGGGTTGAAAGGTCTCGCAAGCCCAGAAGCCTGTCACAGCCACGAGCACCACCACCATACACTCGATATGTCTCTTGATGACTTCCATCTCCATGCCTCCCTTCTTGGAGTCTCACTCCCACTTGTGGAGGGAGACGGTCTCGGGCGACCTGACCCAGCCCGAGATAGGAGCGACCTTCCCCCCGGAGACGCGATAGAACTTGATCTGTCTGCTGGCACGCCTCTCCGTCGGGCTGTAAGTGCACGTGCCCTGGATGCCCTGTGTCACGTCCTTGCCTGTGAGCTTCTCGTAAGCCTTGACCATCGCCTCGCCGTTGATGGCCTCGTAGCCCACGTCCTTGAGGGCTATCTTCAACGCCTCTGTATAGTGCATGGCCCAGCTCACCCCGAAGACGTAGAACTCCTCGAACTTATTCATGGGCATGTTCTGGTATTTCGTCCAAAGTCCTTTGATCACCGGATGATCCAAGGCATCTGTCCCCTTGACATGGTAAGACGCGATAACGGTCCCTTCGAGTTCCTTTGGGTGGAGCGAGACGCCGGCCCCCATTGCTGGACCGAAGATATCGCACACGAACTGGGTCTTCTCGGTCATGCCCATCCGGTGCCCGTCTCTGATGAGATTGGCCACGAACGGGTCTCCAACCGATACGATGTAAATGTAATCAACTCCCTTCAGTTGCGTGAGATAGGGGGTGTGGTCCGTGGAGCCTACCGGGAAATACACAGGATCAAGGAGCTTGACCCCTACCGCTGCGGCGTATTCCCTCCCTCCTTTCAAGGGCTCGCGCGCGCCAGCGCTGTCCCATCCCATGTACCCAACGGTAGGCATCCCGGTCTTCCCTCTCGCCTTCCAGTCCCTGACGATCCAGTCAAGAACCGCCCCGAAGAAGTCCGGGAAACACTCGCCCCACAGGAAGTTGTAGCCGATCTTGACAATGTGTATCCCATCTCCGGATGTCAGGGCTACGAGCTTGTCTCTCTTGACCAAGGGAGCGATGGCCTGACCGATGGCAGTGCTCACGCTGTTGACAGCGAGGAGCCTGGGGGTCTTCTGATAGTTCTTGTAGGCGGACACCCCCCTGGCCACGTCATATCGGGTATCCACGCCGATGAACTTCACTTTGACCCCGTCGACCCCCCCTTTGTTGTTCAAATCCTGGAAGAAATCCCGGGCCCCTTTGTCCATGGAAACAATGGTCCCGGCCGCCGGCCCGGTATAATCACCCAGGCTCAGATAGGCGACCCATTTGTCTGCGCTGAGAGACGCTGCAGGCGTGGCCGCCACCACGGCACACACGCCGATGATTCCCCAGACCATCTTGCTCATGACCGCCCCTCCTTTCTCTCTTGTAATAACCGGTGCATACCAGCCAATGCGCCCTTTATCACCTCCCTTCCGTGGCCTTTCGTGCCGCAGATCAATGTATGAAGGGATAGAGCCGATAAGAGGTTTTCAATACCTCCCAACGGTGCGCCAGTCCACGTGACTCGTAGACCAAGAAGAGCATCAGGACCAACCCGAAGGCCATGACCCCAAGCGCCGCGGCAGGTGCCATGCCTATCCACGGAAAGGTCTCCGACACCACTGGGGAGACGAAGAGCACCAGCTCGTCCAGTATCCGGACGAAAATGACCCCGAAGTAGACCCCCGGGATGCTCCCCATGCCACCGATGATGATCATGCCCATGTACCACAACGCATGGAACAAAGTGTACTGCTCTGGGTTCACCTGCGTGTACCAGTGACCGAGCAAGGATCCACCCACCCCGGCATAGAAACAGGAGATAAAGAAGGCAACGAGCTTATACCGGTAAAGATCGACCCCCATGACCTCGGCGGCCAGATCGTTGTCCCTGATTGCCACAAAGGCCCTTCCAACCCTGCTCCTCACCAGGTTTCGGGCAAAGGCCGTCATGACTAGGGCGACAGGCATGATGATGTAATACATGCGTTCGTCGGAATCGAAGGAGAACTCGCCCAAGGATGGCGGTGGAGGAGAAAGCCCGGATGCGCCTCCCGTGAAACCGAGATGGGTGATCAGCCACATGATCACGTAATGGATGGCGATGGTGCTCATCGCCAAGTAGAACCCCTTGATGCGCAGGGACGGGGCACCGCCTATCAGTCCCACGATCCCCGCTGCCAAACCCGAGAGCGGCAGGGCCAACCAGAAGCTCCAGTCCAGATGGATCGTAAGCACAGCAGAGGTATAAGCCCCCACGGCCATGAAGGCCGGCTGCCCGAAGGAGAGTTGCCCGCAATAGCCGCTGACGATCTGGAGCCCCAGGACCACGATGACGGTGATCAATGCGCCGTTGACGAAGCTGACGAGATAATGGGAGACGAAGATCGGGAGAGAGGAAAGGAGCGCGAGCGTCACCAAAAGGATGGCCCAGTGCTGCCAGGTCCTGACAATGGCCATGTCCTTCCTGTAGGTCCTGTCATACACACCGCATGGGCGCATACTCGCCCCCCTCTTGCCTCAGATCCTCTCTATTCGACGCATGCCAAAGAGCCCGTAAGGCCTCACCAGCAGGATGAAGAGGAGCAGCGCATAGGCCGCCATGTCCTTGACCCCGCCCCCCAAAACGGGATCGAGATACCCCGCGCTCATGTTCTCGAAGAGCCCCAAGAGTATGCCCGCGAGGAGGGCCCCGCCCAGGGACTCCAGGCCGCCGAAGAGGGCCACAATGAGCCCCTTGATGACCGTGTACGCGAGGGCGTAATGGATA
>CAZOXN010000345.1:0-3964 GCA_964583655.1 uncultured Desulfarculaceae bacterium
AGCCGACCATCCGGCGGGTCTTGCAAAAGATCGACCCGGAGCTGATCGACCAACATATTGCCCGGTGGCTCAAGGAGTTCATCGACTGCAAAGGCGAGGCCATCGCCGTACACGGCAAGACCCCTCGAAGGGCCTGTGACCCTGGCAACAATGCCCCCTGCATCACGTCCTCACTCGCCTCTCTTGCGGTCGACCTGCTGCGTCTCGCCGGAGTCCGCTTCATCCCTACAGGTTTCAGACACTGTGCCTTCCTGGG
This sequence comes from uncultured Desulfarculaceae bacterium, assembly GCA_964583655.1. Lineage (GTDB taxonomy): Bacteria > Desulfobacterota > Desulfocorpusculales > Desulfocorpusculum > Desulfocorpusculum > CAZOXN01. The sequence goes on from CAZOXN010000345.1 coordinate 257, forward strand.
CGAAAAGGTCATCCGATTCATCGGACTCCAACCTTGACGGAGACCTGGGCATCGCACCCGAGCGCCTTGACACCGGGTGGGTGGGGGACTATCTTGAGGCCATCTCCAGAGCAGATCGGGCTTCTCGCGGAGGGGATGGAAGGCACGGATAGGTGGGGTCACTGAATCCCGGCTCGGTTTGGGAGGAGGGCTTTCGTCTCACGGATGAGGGCAGCGGTTCTCACTGAGGACGGCAAGCTTGCGGTGAGGGATGTGCCGCGACCTATAGTGGGCCCTGGGCAGATGCTCCTGCGCACTCTTTGCTGCGGGCTTTGCGGGAGTGATCTCTACAAGGTCCGTCATCGTACGGTCCCGTTCGGTTCGGTCCTGGGTCACGAGATAGTTGCCCTGGTGGAAGAGGGCCCTCTGAGCAGGGAGCCACTCCTTCCTGTGGGCTCCAGGGTGATTGTCTCAAACCACATCCCTTGCGGCTGGTGTCCATCGTGCCTCAAAGGCAAGATCTCCATGTGCAGTCAGTTCCAGTCCACACAGGTGGAGCCGGGGGGATTCGCTGAGTTCATAGTTGTCCCGGAGGGTCACCTCCCCGAAGGCGTTATCCCTTTGCCCGATGGGATGTCGGACGAGGAGGCCATTATCCTGGAGCCGCTAGGATGTTGCATCAGGGCCTTCGAGAGATGGGGACCGCAGGCCAACGAACGCATCCTGGTGATCGGGCTGGGTCTCATTGGGATACTCATGGTCATCTTGTCGAGACGGGTGGGTGCAGTGCCCTTGGGGGTAGACCCCATCGAGGAGCGCCGCAGGCTTGCCTCAGGGAAGGGATGCGAGCGAGTCCTCTCCCCGGAGGAGATGGAAAGGGTGGAACCGGTTCAGGGGGTGATCTTGACTCACTGCACTGCTGAGACCATGGATATGGCACTCCGTGCGGTGGAGGCAGGCGGTTGGATAGGCCTTTTCGCAGGCCCCCGAGAACAGGGGTCCATACCGCTCGATGTGCAGTCCATGTACCGAAGAGAGATCGACCTCATCCCTTCTTATTCCACGGGGCCGGGACATATGAGGAAGGCCATGGATCTTGTCATGGCCCGAGCCATGGACATGAGCGGGTTGGTCTCTCACGTGCTGCCCATCGAAGAGATAGATCGAGCCGTGGAGATGGCCGAGGCGCAGCAGGCCTTGAAGGTGGTGCTGAGGTTTTGATGGTGAGGGCAGTGGCGGACAGCATGAAGGCCGCCCTCCTTTACGGGAAGGACGACCTGAGGATCGAGAGGGTCCCTGTCCCGCAAACAGGGCCGGGGGAGGTCCTTGTCCGTGTCAAGGCGGCGCTCACTTGCGGGACTGATCTCAAGACCTTCCACCGGGGCTCGCATGTGATGATCCCCAGCCTCCCTTCGCCGTTCGGCCACGAATTCGCAGGGGTGGTGGAGGAGGTCGGAGAGGATGTGGAGGGGCTTGCCACCGGGGTGCCAGTGGTGGCAGCCAATTCAGCCCCGTGCCTCAGGTGCGACTTCTGCAAGGCCGGGAGACCTAACCTGTGCGAGGAGCTGCATTTCCTCAACGGGGCATATGCGGAGTTCATCAGGGTCCCGGCCCCCATCGTCCGGTGTAACCTGCATACCTTGCCCAATGGGATGAGCCCGATCCAGGCCGCCCTGACAGAACCCATGGCTTGTGTGCTCCACGGTGTTGAACGCACAGGTATCCAGATGGGACAGGTCGTCTGCATCCTGGGGCTTGGCCCCATCGGGCTGATGTTCGTGGCATTGGCATCCCAAAAAGGGGCGAAGGTCATCGCCGTGGGCAGGAGCCCCATGAAGATGGACACGGCCATGAGGATGGGCGCCCAGGTCGCGATCCCGATGGGGGACATGGGGTCGCTGGAGGGGAGGATACGCGACGTCACTCCAGGGCGCCACGGCCCGGATGTGGTCATAGAGGCCGTGGGACTCCCGCATATATGGGAGATTGCCATGTCGGTGGTGAGGAGAGGGGGGCTGGTGAACCTCTTCGGGGGGTGTGCCAAGGGGACAGTGGCCCACATAGACGCGCATCGGCTCCATTATGAGGAGAAATCCATCATCAGCGTCTTTCATCACACCCCCCACTACGTTTCCATGGCCTTGAGACTCCTGGAGGCCGGTGTGGTGCAGGCCGAGGACCTCGTGACCCGGACCCTTCCCCTGGAGGACCTCCCTAGGGCCTTCCGGTACATGGAAGGGCACGAGGCCTTGAAGGTGGCCATCGAGTTCCCGGATCCTTGAGCCTCCCCTGAAGATCTCTTTGATGCCTCTGCATCGCCTTCTCCTCATGGATGATGATGGGAGATGCCCCATATGGGATCTGGAAGGGCAATGGACAGAGGATGCCGAAGACTCCAAGTGCGAGGGTGTTCCATGAGTGTAGTTGCGCGTTCCAATGTTGGGCTGGCCCCCTTCTTGAACCCACGCAGCATTGCCGTGATAGGGGCCACGGAGAGGCCTGGGTCGTGGGGATCGTTCATCATGGAAGGCCTCCTGACCTGGAAGTACCCCGGGGCGATCTATCCTGTGAACCGTCGCGCCAAGACCGTCTATAACGTGCCGGCCTTTCCCGACGTGGAGTCCATCCCACAGGATGTGGAGCTGGCTGTGGTCACCATCCCCGAGGACTCGGTGGAAGAGGCGTTACGAGCGTGCGGTTCCAAGGGGATAAGGGGTGTGATAATGATAACTGCCGGCTTTGGGGAGGCGGTGGAGGGCGGAAGGGAGAGGGAGGAGGAGATGGCTCGGCTGGCGAGATCCCGGGGGATGAGGATCCTCGGGCCCAACGTCAGCGGGGTCTTCAACCTGCACAAGAGGTTCAACGCCTCCGCCTCCCCCGCGCGCTTCCTCATACCGACGCCCGTGGCCGCCATCTGTCAAGGGGGATATGCCTTCTACGAACTGCTCTCCTCGAGTTACGCCAGGGGCATGGGGGTGGGCCACTTCGTGCACACCGGCAACGAGTGTGACCTCCAGGTGACGGACTTCCTGGAGGAGCTGGGGAGAGACCCTGAGGTGCGGGTCGTCCTCATGTACCTGGAGACCGTCAGGGACTCCAGACGCTTCATGGAGGTGGTGCGAGAGGTAGCGGCCCGCAAGCCCGTTGTGGTGCACAAGGCCGGCAGGACCGCGGGAGGGGCGAGGGCCGCCAAGAGCCACACGGGGGCCATGGCGGGCCTTCGCGAGCTGTACGAGGGGGCGTTCAATCAGGTGAACATCGTGATGTGCCCCAGCATGGAGCTCCTGCTTCCCCTGAGCCATGCCTTCCTGGAGCACCCGCCTATGAAGGGAGACAGGGTGGCCATAGTGACCATGGGCGGTAGCTGGGGCGTTGCCCTGACGGATTCCTTGGAGGAGGAGGGGCTGAAGGTCCCAGAGCTGAGCCCTGCCCTCCAGGGCCGGCTGAGGGGGCTCGGGATGCCCCTTCGCGCCTCCACCCGAAACCCGGTGGACGTGGGTGCGGCCAATTTCTTGGATCTGGGCCTGGAGTCCGTAGTGCAGATGGGGAGGGAGATCCTGACATCCGGTGAGGTGGACGCCCTGATCCTGTTCGGTTTCGGCAGGCCGGGGATGCTCGGCGAGGACGCTCCCAGCAGGCTTCGGCTCTTCGCGGAGGTGGAAAAGAGGCTTCTGAAGGGCTATCACGGGTTGCAGGGAGAGACGGGGCGGTCGGTCATGATCGGGAGCC
>CAZOXN010000346.1:0-3947 GCA_964583655.1 uncultured Desulfarculaceae bacterium
TATATCAAACTAGGCAATAAGACAAGAAAAATCTCATGCGGTTACCTGAAATGCCCTCAGCGCCTCCTGTGCCGCCTCACTGGCCACTCGATGGGAGGTTCGTCACCACGGTCTCGAGCCGCGTCCTCTCCTTGAGGCCCTTGGCATAGAGCTCCGCCTCTTTTCGATTCTCGAAACGACCCACTCCCACACGGTGCCATTTCCCCTTCTGAGGCACCTGTGCGGTCCACACGAAGGCCTCCAGGCCTCTCTTCTTCAGGTCTGCGGCCAAACGATCCGCCCGCTCCTGCTCCCGAAAGGACCCCACACGCACCGTATAACGCCCGCCCCCCCCGGAGGCCTTTCCCAAACCCTTGGCCACCTGGCCCGATGACTGGCCCTCGCCACTCCCTGGGGCGACCTCTTTGCCCCCACCCTTCGGAACCGCTGGGGCTTCACCCGGTCCCTGCGACGCCACCTCAGGACTGGCCCCCTTTTCTCCCCCCACAGGAGGCCACGGCGAGGGCAGCGGCTGGGTCTCGGATGGGGCAGGCACCGGTGTCTCCACAACGACGCTCACCCTTGGCCTAGCGTCATCGGCCCCCATGGTCGGGCCTCCTGGCTTCGGCCCCACTTGCTCAGGCCTCTGAGACCCGGAGCCCAGTACGAGGTAGAGTGCCGCCCCTGCGATCACCACAGGGGTCAACACGAACAACAACGTCTTCCTCCATCTGCCCAGGAATGCCTCTGTCGCAGGTGCGGCGGGGCCCTCTTCGGGACTCTCTTCCACTTGTCCTGCCTGTTGATCCGCTTCACCGGGCAGAGCGTTCACGACCCCTAGGCCCTCTTGCCCCTCCTCGGGAGCCTCTGCCACGTATTCCTTCAATTCCAGAGGCCCTGGCGCCATCTCCGGCACGCGAACTATGGCCTTGCACGACGGGCACCTACCCCTCTTGCCAGCGAATTCCTCCCCGACCTCGAGGGTCTCGCCGCATTCGCATTCGAACTGTATGGTCATGACCACTGCCTCCCAACGGATTCGCCCGATCTCCATTCCCCCAACCCCAACAGGATCATCAGCCACCGGGGACTGGAAGCAGACCGCGCAACAGGAAAGCCTGTCGTCTACGGAAGGGGACCGACAGGCTCGATGTCTCACATTAGCAGATCGGCGGACCATGTCAACATCTCCCTTCCGGTAAGAACCGGTCTCGGTAAGCAGCCCTCTCTCCCTGAGCCCTGCTTGAGCAGGAGGGCGGTGGGCCACCCATAACATGCAGGCAGGCCGTCTCGCGTCCCGTTGGTCGCAATCCCGTCATGGCGGGAGTGCGACCCCCAAATGCCGTGATCGCCAAGGGGTGAAGCGTGAAGGCGAGAGGCTCCCCACTCCATCGACATAAAACAGATGGATTACCTCCCCGGTGACCCGATCCAGAGGAGTCTCCTCTCGGCCCCTTTCCCCCGCGCACGCAAGGCATAGACCAAGTCCCGCTCGGTCCGTCTCTGTGGAGCCATACCAGGCAGACCACATGGGACTGAAGGACCCTGGCAGGGGGAGATGCATCCCTTTGCAGGGGAGACCTTTTCGGATAGACTCCTCTTGTATGGGGCAATGGATCAGGGCCTGTGGGCCCGAGCAATGGAGAGGAGATGAGTCGCGCCATAGGCATATTCAGCGGCGGTCTGGACAGCATGCTTGCGGTGGAGGTCCTTCGTAGGCAGGGTATTGAGGTCCTCGCGGTGACCTTCGAGACCCCATTTTTCGGAAGCGAGCGCGCCAGGGAGTCCGCGCATCTCCTCGGGGTTAAGCACAGGGTGGTGGAACTCACGCACGAGGAGACAGGGGGTCTCCTTTCCCCCCGTTTCGGTTTCGGCCGACGCATGAACCCTTGTATGGACTGCCACGCCCTCATGTTCAGGAAGGCCGCGGGACTCCTGGACGAGGGGCATTACGATTTCCTCTTCTCCGGCGAGGTCCTGGGGCAAAGGCCCTTCTCCCAGAATCGAGAGGCCCTGGAGTTGGTCGCCAAGGCATCGGGGCGGGCGGATCTCATCGTGCGCCCCCTCAGCGCCTTGCTCCTCCCGGTCAGCGGGCCGGAGAGGATGGGCCTGGTGGACCGAGGACGCCTCCTTGGCCTCAGGGGCCGCTCGCGCAAGCCTCAGATGGCGCTGGCCCAAGAGTGGGGGATCAGCCATTATCCGAGTCCTGCAGGGGGATGCCTCCTGACCGATCCCGTGTTCTCCAGGCGGCTTTCCGACCTGCTCCAGAGGGAACCGTTTTGGGCCCAGAGGGACCTGCGCCTCCTTTCCATCGGCCGACACCTGAGGGTCTCGCCCCAGAAGAAGATAGTCGTGGGCCGAAACAGGCTCGACAACGAACGCCTGGAGGCACTGGCCAACGGTGAGGACGTCCTCGTTTCGGCCATCGGGCATCCAGGACCCATCGTCCTAGTGCCCTACGGCGGAGACACAGATGTCTTGGAGCGGGCTGCCTCTGTTTGCCTCAGATATGGAGACGCCCCAGCAGGTCAGTCCCACCCCGTGCTCCTTCGCCAGGGGGGCAGGAAATGGGTGACGGAGGCCCTGGCCTGCGAGCCCGATCAGACTGCGCAGTGGCTCATCTGAAGGTCCCTGGTAATCGCCCAATTGCGGGGGCAGCCCCATGTACCTGCGCTTCGCGCCTCGGCCATCACCCCATCCCCCTCGTGCTGAATCAGGGCCCCGGGAGAAAGGGCTACCGAGACCGGGACTCGCGAAGAAAGCGATCTTGGGGGCAGTCTCTTCGATAATTCTTCAATGATTTCATGGCCCCTTCGACCAACCGCTGCCGCTCTTGCCAATTCCTCCACGCCCTCAGAGGTGTCACCCTGCCTGGCTTTTCTTGCTACCACCTGGGGACTATGGTACATTTTTCAAGTGGTTGATCATATTTGGATCCGGTCACATGCCCGTCTACGAATACAAGGCGCTGGATCACAGGGGGAAAAAGGTCTCTGGATTGGTGGACGCGGACAGCCCGCGTCTGGCGCGTGTGAAGCTGCGCGGCGATGGGCTCTATCCGGTGGACATCCAGTCCGGGTCGGGAGATGGCGACTCCGCGGTCCTGGCGACCCCGGTTACCCATCGCGAGGCCAGTATCTCGCGCCTCTTCCGACGCATCCGACCCCAGGAGAGGGCGTCCCTTACTCGGCAGTTGGCTACCCTCGTGGGGGCTGGGATCCCCGTTGTAGGGGCATTGGAGACCATCATCCAGCAGACGTCCAATCGGCCCCTTCGCAGGGCCCTGCTGGATATCAGGGAGGAGGTCCTGGGAGGGAGTCCGCTCGCAGATGCCCTTGCCAAACATCGGTGGCTCTTTTCGGAGCTCTACGTCAACATGGTGCATGCAGGGGAGACGAGCGGTGCCCTTGAGGCGGTCCTCCACAGGCTGGCGGACCTCTTGGAAAGGACCACGAAGTTGAGGAACCGGGTCCAAGCAGCACTGTTCTATCCCATTACCATGATGGGGATCGGCGCGGCAGTGCTCATCTTCCTTCTTGCCTATGTGGTCCCCATAGTGACCCGATTGTTCACCGAGGCCAAGCAACAGCTGCCCCGACCGACGGTGATCCTCATAGGCGCAAGCACTTTCCTGACCCACTGGTGGTGGGCCTTGCTCCTGGGGTCTGTGGCCGCCATAGTGCTGGTGCAACGTTTCCTGGCGACCCCGGCCGGTCGGCTCCAGTGGGACCGCCTCAAACTGCGGCTCCCGCTTTTCGGTCCCCTCTATCAGAAGCTGATCATCGCGCGCTTCGCCAGGACCCTCGGGACCTTACTCCAAGGCGGACTCCCCCTTACCGCAGCCCTCGGAATCGTCCAGCATGTCATCGCCAACAGCTTCATGGCACGGCACGTGGAGACCGCCATGCAAGAGGTAAACGAGGGCGAGGAATTGACCGTCCCTTTGGAGAGGAGCGGCTCTTTCCCCC
>CAZOXN010000347.1:0-3944 GCA_964583655.1 uncultured Desulfarculaceae bacterium
GGGCAAGCACCTGCCTGTGCGTCGCACGCAGACAGGTCCCCCGGAGGCCAAATCCTTTGGAAAATCAAGCGCCGAAGACTTGAAGCGGAGAGAAATGCCGTCACCCCACGTGACCAGTTGCAATGAGAAGATCCAGGATATGACCCTCGAGGTCCTCATCAGCATCCGGGAGGAAATCAGGAGCCTCGAGCAGGAGGTGACCGAGCTTCGCAACGATACCAACCGGGGCTTCGAAGCCATGGAGAAGCGGCTCGAGGCTGTAAAGACGGAACTCTCCGAAGCCCGCGAGCTTCTGAAGAAGTTCGTGTATCACTCGAGAGGGATCACCTGCTCCCGGCCGACGACGTGGAGGGGCTGAAAAGGAGGGTCCGGGTGTGCGAGGAGAGGCTGGGGATCACTTGACGCGGCCGGCGTGGGTGTAGACGAACATCCTGTCTCCCCTCACGTACCCCACCAGGGTCATCCCCACCCTCTCCGCTATCTCCACCGCCAGATGGGTCGAGGCGGACCTGGAGACGAGCACCGGGATCCCGAGCCTGGCCGCCTTGAGGACGATCTCGGAGGAGGCCCGGCCCGTGGTGAGGAGGATCTTGTCCGAGAGGTCCAGCCCCTCCCTCAGGGCGAACCCCACGATCATGTCCACGGCGTTGTGCCTTCCTATGTCCTCCCTTGTCACGAGGAGCCTTTCCGCCTGGGCCAGGGCCGCGTTGTGGGTCCCGCGGGTCTCCCTGTAGAGCGGGGAGGTCTGGTTCATCTCCCGCATCCGTTCCCTTATCCGGGCGGCGCTCACCTGTAGGGGCGTCTCCAGGGGCCTGATCTGGAGGGCGTCCAGGGGCTGGTAATAGACGCTCGCCCTGCCGCAGCCCGAGGCCAGGGTCCTCTTCATGTACAGATCCTGCCTCAGGGCCGCATCCCCGGCCAGCTCCACCCTCGCTGTGCCCGCCTCGCCGTCCACCTGAAGGAACCTCACCTCGGCCAGGGACCGGAGGAGCCCCTCGGACTTGAGGAACCCCAGGGCCAGCTCCTCCAGGTGGTGGCCCGTGCAGAGCAGGGTCACGAACTCCCTGCCGTCGAGGTATATGGTGAAGGGGACCTCTTGGACCAGGCTGACGGTGGAGGTCGAGCCCTGGTCACTCCGAAAGGCCGTCACCTGCCTGGTCCTGAAGAGTTCAGCATCCATGGTCGAGCCGCCCGTGGTCAGTCGTATGTCGCCCGTAGAAATGCCCAGAGGGCGACCCGGCCGCGTGGACCGCGCTGGCAGTGGCCCATTGGACAAGGCCAACCCTCGACCGGCTACCTCCAACGGACCGTTGTCTCATTTCCTCAAGACCCTCTTGTCCCCCACCCTCATGGTGAGCCTGATGCGGTCGAAGTACTCCAGAAGGGGGATCATGTACTTGCGCGAAAGCCCGGTCATCTCCTTGAAGTCCAGGGGGAGCACCTCCCCCTTTTCCCTGAGGAAGGCGACAAGCCTCTCCTGCAGCCTCCCCACCTCGCCCGCGTGGAAGTACAACCCCTCCTTCACCTTGACGAGGACACCCTGCCGCACCAAGAGCTCCAGGAGGTCCCTGGCCTCCTTCTCCTGCAGCCCCAGGAGGCCCCCCACCTCCTTCTGGAGCGGGGGCTGGAGCCCCGCCTCCCGGAAGAGGGCCTCGAGCCTCTGGAGTCTGTCCCTGTGCTCGCCCAGGGGCTCCACCGTGTGCCCCCTCCAGCGCCATCTGTCTCCCTCCACCACCGCCTCCCCCTCTTCCAGGAGGTCCTGGAGGGCCTGGCCGAAGACCCTGGCCGAGGGACGGCTCGTGCACCTCCCCCTGAGGTCCTCCCTGGGGAGCCCTGGCTCCAGGGGGTGGGCCTTTCCGTGCCCCTCGAGCGCGGAGAGGACCTCGGCCTTGACCCTCTCGTATGCCTCCGAGGAGACGAAGAGGACCTCCTCCGGCCTGACCCTCCCCCCCGAGGCCGAGTCCACCTGGCGCACCGCCTCCGTGAAGGGGGCCGAGCCCAGGAGCCCGGGCCACATCTCCTCGGCCAGATTGAGCCTCCTCTCCAGCGCACCCCTGGTCAGCCCCTGGGTGCCGCTGGCCGCCACGAGGGAGGAGGCCACCAGGCCCATGTCCCCCCGTCCCAGTGCCGAGAGGTGGGCCATGACCTCCTGCGAGTGCCTCTTGTGCTTGGCCGGGTACCCGTCCAGTACCACCCCTCCCCCGATGGTCTGGGCCGGGGAGTAGCTCCTGATCACGAAGGGGTCCCCGTGGACCGCCACCGTGGGGGACTCCAGGCGGATCTGCACGTCGGCCTCCTCCCCCGGCTCCAGCACCTCCCTGTCGAGGAGGACCACCCTGGCCAGTATCTCGGCCGTGCCAGCGTGGAAGCGCACCCTCGCCCTGTTCTTGAGCTTCCACGGGGCCCATGGCAGGTACTCCAGGCGGGCATCCACCATGTGGGTCATGGGGAGGGAGTCGGGGGGGATGAGGACATCGCCCCTTTCCACCTGCTCCTTCTCCACCCCCTGCAGGTTGACGGCCGTCCTCATGCCGGCAAGGGATTCCCCGACGGCGGTGTTATGGACCTGAAGGCCCCTGACCTTGGTGCGGATCCCCTTGGGCGCCACCTCCACCGCGTCCCCCTCGCGGATCCTCCCTGCCATGAGGGTCCCCGTGACCACGGTGCCGAAGCCGCGCATGGTGAAGGAGCGGTCCACGGGCAACCTGAAGAACCTGGCCGGGGGCCTGTCCCCCACCTGGGAGGCCATCTCGTCCAGGGCCCTGATGAGCTTCCCCATACCCCGGCGGGTGACCACGGAGGTCTTCACCACAGGGGCCCCCTCCAGGAAGCTCCCCTTGAGAAACCCCCTGACGTCGTCCTCCACCAGGTGGAGCCATTCCTCGTCCACCAGGTCCACCTTGGTCAGGGCGACGAGCCCTTTGCTGACCCGCAGGAGGCGGCATATGTCCAGGTGCTCCCTGGTCTGGGGCATCACCCCCTCATCAGCGGCCACCACGAGGATGACCAGGTCCACCCCCGTGGCGCCGGCCACCATGGTCTTGACGAAGCGCTCGTGGCCCGGGACATCGACGATGGCCGCGAGCCTGCCGCTGGGGAGGGTCAGGTGGGCGAAGCCGAGCTCTATGGTGATCCCCCTTATCTGCTCCTCCTTGAGCCGATCCGTGTTGATCCCTGTGATGGCCTCCACCAGGGCGGTCTTGCCATGGTCTATGTGGCCTGCGGTACCTATCACTATCTCGCGCATCGCCTTGAGTCAGTCTCCTTGGTGTCCCCGGCTCCAGGTCTCCGGCGTGTCCGTTGCCGGTTGCGTGTCGCTCGTCGCGTCCCTGGCAACGCGGGAAGCCTTCATTCCGATGGAGTTTATGTAGGCGCTCAACTTCGGCGTCAATTCGTCGATCCTTGCCCGAAAGGAGGCTGTCTCCTCATCCGAGAGCAATCCCCTCTTGTAAGCCCTTCTGAGCCAGTGCTTCAACTCGAACAGAGACCCCCTGGCTATCCTCGCAAAGCGCCGGTTGTCGGCGAAGGTGCCCCGGCCTGCGCCCTCTGCGATATTGGCACCGATGCTGTCGGCGCACTCGACGACCTGTCTGCCGATCGTCTCTCTTGGAAAGCGCTCCCACTTGAGGACCATGTTCCATGCGAGTTCGGACAACTCCTCTGCCAGACGGTAGATCCTCAGGTCCTCGAAACGGGTCCTGACCACGGCCCAGTCTCCCTTGTCTCCCACCGACAACGGACGACTGTCAACTGGCGAGTCCGAACAACCATCAACTCCTCGAATTCGCCTCCTTCGGCACGTAGATCCCCAACTCCTTCATCTTCCTGTGCAGGTGGCTCCTCTCGATGCCGATGGCGGAGGCGGTGCGGGTTATGTTCCAGTTGAACTCCCTTAGCCTCTCCTCGATGAAGGCCCTCTCGAACCTCTCCCTCGCCTCCTTGAG
>CAZOXN010000348.1:0-3938 GCA_964583655.1 uncultured Desulfarculaceae bacterium
CCCTCTCGGCCGAAGCGCAGCTGAGGCCGACCGAGGGAGGGGGCAAGCATCCCCCGGAGGCCAAATCCTTTGGAAAATCGAGCGCCGAAGACTTGAAGCGAAGAGAAATGCCACCACCCCCCGTGACCAATTGCCCTCTGCCGCCCTTGCGGGGCGCACGGACCCGCGCCCCGCACCCGGAACCCGCCAGCATTTCCCACCGCACCATGATAGAAAAGACCGTGCCAAACCCTTCGACCCCGAAACCGCTGTCCACCCGACTCCTTGTTCCCTACGCGCACCCCACCGGGATCTCGAGGCCCACCGCCGCGAAATGATGGCTGGCTGGTGAACTCTTTTCCAGAGGCCGGCCCACGCTCCCCGCCCAGGCCGAAGCAGTAGACCGTCCCGTGAAACTGGGGTGTTGTTTCAGACATGCGACGCAGGCACTTATCGTGGTATGACGCCCGGCCCCGAGGCTTGTCGCAAAAATGCTACGGTTGCACCAAAGCTACACCCCGATATCCCTTATCCCAAGTTGCCTCATCTTGCGCCACAGGGTCGAGCGGTGCATGGACATGTCCCGGGCCGCGGCACCAACGCGCCCACCGTGTCTGCGCAGGACGGCCACGATGGCCTCCCTCTCCTTTTCTCTCAGGATCTCGTTTCCCGACGATGACCGCCCCGGCAGGAAAGGCTCGCGTGGTTCCTTCAGGAGATAGGCCGGGAGGTGCGCCCTCTGGATCTCCACCCCTTTGCACAGGATCATGGCGTGTTCCAGGATGTTTTGGAGCTCCCTCACATTTCCAGGATATGGATGGTTCAATAGGACCTTGAGCGCCTTATCCGAGACCCCGCGCACCTGTTTGCCCATGACGCGGTTGAAGCGATGTAGGAAGTGTTCAATCAGGAGAGGGATGTCCTCAGGCCTCTCCCTCAGGGGCGAGATCTCCACGCGGATGACATTGAGACGGTAGTAGAGGTCCTCTCGAAACCTCCCGGCGCTCACCATGGCCTCCAGGTCCCGGTTGGTGGCGGCGAGGATCCTCACGTCGGCCCTCTCGGTGCGGACGGCCCCGAGGGGCTCGTACTCCTTCCTCTCCAGGACCCTCAGGAGCTTCACCTGGGTCCCTGGGGAGAGGTCTCCTATCTCGTCCAGAAACAGGGTCCCCCCTTGGGCCAGCTTGAACCTGCCAGGCTTGTCCTGCTTGGCATCCGTGAAGGCACCGCGCTTGTACCCGAACAATTCCGACTCCAGCAGGGTCTCTGGCACAGCCCCACAGTTGACCTTCACGAAAGGACCGCCCTTTCTCCTGCTCAGGCTATGGATGGCCGAGGCGAAGAGCTCCTTTCCCGTCCCGCTCTCGCCGCAAAGGAGGACGGTGGCCTCGCTCTCGGCTATGTCCGGCAAGACCTGGAAGATCCTGGAGAAGGCCTTGCTGCGGCTGATGATGTCCTGAAACGAGTAGCGCTGGGAGATCTCCTTGTGCAGGTCGCGGATCAGGGAAAGATCCCGGAAGCTCTCCACGCAGCCTATGACCTTCCCGTCCTTGTCCCGCATGAGGGAGGTGGAGATGCTGATGGGGATCTCCTGGTTTCGGCGGTTGAGGATGTTGACCTCCAAGTTGACGATGCTCTCGTGGGTCGTGGCGGTCCTTTGGAGGGGACAGGCCTCGAAGCAGATGTTGGCCCTGAAGATCTCGTGGCAGAACTGGCCTATGGCCTCCTCCCTGGAGAAGCCAGTGATCTGCTCCGCGGCCCGGTTGAAAGAGGTGATCCTTCCTTCCCGGTCCACGGTGAAGACACCGTCGGCGATGCTGTCCAGCACGAGCCTGGTCCACTGCGGATCCTTGTAAGGATCAGAGACCCTCGGGCGCGAGTCCCTCTTGCCCATCCCGTCTCCCCCCCGCAACTGGTCACGGGGGGTGACGGCATTTCTCTCCGCCAAGCCGCTCCGAGAAATGCCGTCACCCTGTGATCACTCACCCCCTCCCTCTTGTGTGAGCCTACAACGAATGTCGCGAAGTTGCAACAAGGGCTGGACCGGAGGTGTGCCATGGGGTAACATCCCACTGGAGGGGCCCTTGCGAGGGGCCTCCACCGGACCGGGAGAAGGCTCCATGCTTCGCGCGTTGATGGATTCGCTTGCCAGGAGCCGTTGGGGCTTCGAGTGGCGCTACTTGAGAAACAAGACCCCTTGGGATACGAACATCACCCCTCCCGAGGTGATGGCGTTCATCCGGGAGCACCCACCGGGCAGGGCCGTGGACCTTGGGTGCGGCACAGGCACCAATGCCATCACCCTGGCCCTTCACGGCTGGGAGGTGACGGGGGTGGACTTCGCACCCAGGGCCATTCGCGCGGCGCGCCGCAAGGCCCGTGCCGCCCTGGTCCAGGTCGACTTCCGCGTGGCTGACGTCACGGACCTGGGTGCCCTGTCCGGCCCTTACGACTACGCCTTGGACATCGGCTGTCTCTTGGCATTGAAGGAAGAAGATCGGATGAAGTATGCCTCGGGCCTTGCGAGGTTGGTCAGGCCGGGGGGATGGTACATGCTCTACGCCTGGCTCCCTCGCGAGTGGAGGGGCAGCCTCTGGGGGATCTCACCGGAAGAGGTCGATTCCCTCACGGGAGGCGATTTCTCCAAGTATCGGCAGGTCATGGGGGAGGAGCGAGGCCACCCCTCCGCATGGTACTGGTTCCAGAGGAGATGAGCAAGAGGGCCGTCTGTCTCAATCTTCTTTCCGCCCCATGGCCTCCCTGACCTTGCGGGCGAGTCGTTCCAGACTGAAGGGCTTCTGGATGAAGGGGACCCCATCCCCCAGGAGACCGTGGGTGGCGATGACATTGGCGGTGTACCCTGACATGTAGAGGTGCCTGAGACTGGGCCTGAGCGCCTTGAGCCTCCCCACCAACTCCTTTCCGTGCATCTCTGGCATCACCACGTCCACCAACAGCAGATCGATCTCCCCGCTGTGCCCCGCTGCCATCTCCATGGCCTCGGACGGACTCGATGCCGTCAGCACCGTGTAGCCCAAGGACTCCAACATGGCCCTGGCCATCCTCAGGACCGCCTCCTCGTCCTCCACCACCAGGACCGTCTCTCCCCTCCCCCGGGGTACATCCGGCCTTTTGGATTCGCGCACCACCTCTCCCTCACCCGTCCACCTCGGGAGATAGACCTTCACCGTGGTCCCCTTGCCCACCTCGCTATAGACGTTCACGAAGCCGCCGTTTTGCTTCACTATCCCGTAGACAGCGGCCAATCCTAGGCCCGTCCCCTTGCCCACCTCCTTGGTGGTGAAGAAGGGCTCGAATAGATGCCCTATAACCTCCTTGCCCATCCCGCACCCGTCATCGCTCACCGACAACAACACGTACTCCCCAGGCACGAACCCCTCGTGCCCTCTGCAGTAGTCCTCGTCGAAGACTACGTTGCCCGTCTCTATCACCACCCTTCCGGCCCCGGATATGGCATCCCTGGCATTCACGCAGAGGTTCGCCAGGATCTGGTCCACCTGGGAGGGGTCCACCCTCACCCTCCAGAGCCCTTCCCCGGGCTCCCAGACGAGATCTATGTCCTCCCCGATGAGCCTCTTGAGCATCCTCAGGAGATCCTCGACCACGCCGTTCAGGTCCAAGACCAGGGGCCTCACCACCTGCCTACGGGCGAAGGCCAGGAGCCTCCTCACCAGGTCCGCTGAACGCTCGGCCGCCTTGCGCACCTCCAGGAGATACTCCCTGAGCTCCCTGTCTTCCCCTGCCCTGCCCAGGGCCAGACCCACATAGCCCAGGATGGCCGTGAGCATGTTGTTGAAGTCGTGCGCCACCCCACCCGCCAGCCTCCCCACGGCCTCCATCTTCTGCGCTTGCTGGAACTGGGCCGCCAGACGCAGGTGTTCCGTCACATCCCGCTTGACCGCCACGTAGTTAACGATGCGTCCCGAGCCGTCCAAGAC
>CAZOXN010000349.1:0-3936 GCA_964583655.1 uncultured Desulfarculaceae bacterium
CCAGAAGACGGGGCCCAAGGCGCAGGGTGGATACCTGAGGCACCTGCCTGCGCTTTTCTCAGGGATCGCCGGGGGCAGGGGTCTTCCCCCCATGGCACTGAACCCACTTCGCTCCAGAGTCCCGGTGCTTACCCCCCCCTGGCCCGGCTCCGGCCAGCAGGGGAGGGTCGCCCTTTTCATCGGTTGCTATCTGGATTTTGTGGATTCCCCCATCGGCGATGCTGCCATACAGGTGTTGGCATCTCAAGGCCTGGAGGTCGTCTTCCCCACCGAGCAGGTGTGCTGCGGCGCCCCGGTCATCTATTCGGGAGACTTGAAGAGCGCCATGGAGATAGCCCCCATCAACGCCAGGGCCTTCGCCGATTCATCCCTAGACGCCGTGGTGACCCTCTGTGCCACATGCGGCTCAGCCCTCAGGAACCAGTACCCAGTGGTGGCCGAGCACCTGGAGGCCGAGGAGCGTGAGTTGGTGCTGGGCCTCAGCGAAAAGGTGCAGGATATCTCCGAGCTCCTGGCGCTGCATGCCCCCCTTCGTGGTCTGAAACAGGAGCTACCCCTCACCGTGACCTATCACGACCCGTGTCATCACGTGCGCGGGCAGGGCATCTCCAGTCAACCGAGGAGGATCTTGAAAGAGATCCCGGGTGTCCAGCTCGTGGAGATGGCGGAGCCGGCCCGATGTTGCGGGGGAGGAGGCTCCTTCAGCCTGACGCACCCGGAGATCTCCTTGGAGGTGGGGAGATGGAAGGTCGAGGACATACTCTCCACTCGGGCAGAGGCCATAGCGACTTGCTGCCCTGGCTGCATACTGCAGATCCAGGAGGTGGCCTCCAGGGAGAAGGCCCCCTTCGAGGTCCTTCACCTGGTGGAGGTGATCCAGCGGGCCCTCCAGCCCCACGCCCCATGAGCCCTCCCGAGGCCTCGCTCCCCAGGCCGATCCATCCCCGCCTCAGATCGCCTTGGGCTTACAGACCTCGTCCTCCTTCACCGCGACTCTGCCACAGGCCTCGCAGACATATTTGACCTTGGTGAGCTTGGGCTTGCATATGTGTTTCTTCTTGGCAGACTGGGCCCCACAGTATTCACAGGTGTATATGTTGCCCGCCTCCGTGGGATCGCACAGATGCCCTGCCTCCGGGGCCACGGCCCCACACGTCTTGCACTTGTAGACCGCCATCTCCCCTCTCCTTTCTCTCGGTTCGTCCGTCGTTCACCCCCCTCCAACAGGGGCGAGGCTGGCACTTGTTATCAGTCTAACGGTCGCCTCGCGTCCCTTCAAGCCCCGGGACAAAGATCCTCACGCCCCCCCGAGCCCAGAAGGGGCTGCATCGTGGCACACGAAATGGCGCATGGTTCGACGGGGTCGCCCTGTCCACGACGTGACAACTCTATCTATGGGGGAGGGCACGGCCATCTGCCACGGGGTCTCAGGGCGTTACTCCTCTTCGTGGGCCGTCTCGCGGTAGAGCTCGTTGAGGCGTCTCAGCTTTCTGTCGATCCGATCATTGAGAGTCCCGGGCTCGAAGTTGCCGTCCCTTAGACGCCGACCTGCCGGCATGCCGGTCAAGATCTCCATTGCCTGGTCCACATCGTCCACAGCGTAGACGTGAAACTGCCTCTTCCTCACAGCGTCCAGGACCTCCTGACTGAGCATGAGGTCCCTTACGTTACGCGAGGGGATGAGCACCCCCTGGGTCCCAGTGAACCCCTGAAGCTTGCACACCTGGTAGAACCCCTCGATCTTGCGGGTGACGTCACCCACCGGGAGCATCTCCCCGTGCTGGCTCACGGCACCGGTCAGGGCTATGCCTTGCCGCACTGGCGCATCCGCCAGGGAGGAGAGCAAGGCGCATATCTCGGCACCCGAGGCGCTGTCCCCGTCGATGTCCTCGTAGCTCTGCTCGAAGCACAGACTGGCAGAGAGTGACAGAGGCCTTTCCTGAGCGAACCTCCAGCGAAGAAAGCCCGTGAGGATCAGGATCCCTTTGGTGTGGATGTTGCCACCCAGTTTCGCCTCGCGCTCCACGTCCAAAACCCCCTCCCGGCCCAGGGAGATGCTCGCCGTGACCCTGGTGGGCCTGGCGAAGACGTGGTCCCCGAGGTCGTAGACGGAAAGCCCGTTGACGCTCCCCACCACGGCCCCGCGGGTCTCGATCTTGAGAAAGCCCTCCTCTATCAGTTCCTGGAGACGTTCCTCCGGGAGGCTCGATCGCCTCACCTTCTCTTGTATGGCCTTCTCCACCTGTGCGGCCCCGATGTACTTGGCACCCCCATCTTCGGCCCAGATGTGCGCCTCCCTGACGATGTCCTCGACCTCCGAGAGCTGAAGGGTCAGCTTCTCCTGGTGGCCCGCCAGCTCGGAGGCGTATTCCACCAGCCTCGCCATCCCCCCCCGGTCGATGGGCAACAGCCCCCACTTCCGACAGACCGTGGCCAGGTAAGAGCAGAACGTCTTGACTTCCTCGGGACCCCTGGGCATCTGGTCGTCCAGGTCAGCCTTGACCTTGAAGATCTTGGGAAAATAGTCATCGAGACCGTAGAGCAACTGGTAGAGGTGCGGAGGACCGATGAGGACCACCTTGCAATCCAGGGGAATCGGCTCCGGGGAGAGCCCCTTGGTTGCCACCATCCCAAGTTGTTCACCGATCTCCTCGATCTTTATCTCCCCGAAGCGCAGGGCCCTCTTCAGACCTTCCCAAGAGAGCGGCCACTGCATGAGGTCCGCGGCCTGCAACACCAGGAACCCTCCATTGGCCCTATGGATCGCCCCAGGTCTAATGAGGGTGAAATCGGTGACCAGGACCCCCATCTCCGCCCTGCGCTCGACCCCCCCGAAGAGGTTGATGTAGGTCGGATTGGGCTCTATGACCACGGGTGCACCCAGCTCGTCTGCGTGGTCAACGATGAGGTTGACCCCGTAACGTTGCCAGTGCGCTTGTGGGCCTCCTCCGGTCTGACCAGGGTCCTCTGTCTCCTCCCACACATAAAGGGCATCGAGAGAGGCGATTATGTCCTCCTGGACCTGAGCCAGGTACTCCTTGACAGGAGGGACCTCCGGATATCTCTGCTCTGCTTCCTGAAACAAGGGTCCGAGGGTCTCCCGGGCGACCTTCTCCCTCAGGGAGGCCTCCTCCTCCCGAGCCAGGCGTTCCACCACCTGAATCCCCCTGACCGCCTGGCCCATCTCCTTCTGCAGCTCCTCGCTTACGGACTGTAGCCGTGTGCGTGTCTCCTCTGGGAGGGCCTTGATCTCCTCGTCGCTCAACGCCTTCCCCCCCTTGGCGGGACGGATGGTCATCCCCTCCGGCCTCAACTCCAAGAGATGCCCTCCGGCCTCCACCTTCCTCTCCAGATCCCTCAGGAGGTTGTTCCTCTCCTTCTGGACCTGGTTCACGATGGCCTCCCTTCGGATCTGGTAGGTGTCCCCTTGGAACGACTTCTCCAAGGCCGCCTGGGCCTCCCGGATCAAACCCTCCATCTCCTTCCGGAAGGCCCTTCCGCGCCCTGGTGGAAGCCACAAGGCCCTGGGGCGATCCGGGTCCATGAAGTTGTAAACGTAGACCCAGTCGCGCGGCGTTGGCAGATCCTTCGCCACCTTCTTCAGGTAGGACGTGACGAGGAAGGTCTTCCCAGTCCTCGGGGACCCGGACACGTAGACGTTGTAATCCAGATCGCGGACCCGGATGGCCATCTCAAGGGCGCCCAAGGCGCGCGCCTGCCCCACGATCTCCCCGTCCAGGAGTGCCATCCTCTCGGTGCTCTGGGCAGGTATGGTGGAGGGATCGCAGCTCCCTCGCAGGGCCCTCCACGGTAGGCGACCGATCAAGTGGCGTTGCCGCCGGCGTCCCCCTTGGACCATTTGCCTCTGTGATTTCAATGCCATATCCTCATGCCTCGCACCTCGGCCCTGCTGTGCGACACCGCCAACACCATCAC
>CAZOXN010000350.1:0-3927 GCA_964583655.1 uncultured Desulfarculaceae bacterium
CCGGAGAGCACCGCAGAGCCCTTGATGACCGAGAACAGCCTCGAGAAGGAAAGCCCCCTGTAGATGAGCAACTCAACCACGATCGCGTAGATCACGGAAACCGCTGCAGCCTCAGTCGGCGTGAAGACCCCGCCATAGATGCCCCCCAGGACCACAAGAGGTAACAGCAAGGCCCAGATCCCTTCCTTGGCCCTCCTCATCACCTCCGACCATGACGGTTTCTTCTCCCCCACCCAGCCGCATCTCTTGGCTTGATAGAGAGAGTAACCCACGAATACCACTGCCATGAGTATCCCCGGCCCGAAGCCGGCCATGAAGATCTGACCGACTGATACACCCATTACCAGGGCATAGATGATCATGGGGATGCTCGGGGGGATCATGATCCCCAGGGAACTAGTGGAGGTGATCAGACCCAAAGAGAACTTACTGGAATAATTAGCCTTGAGCAAGGCCGGGAACATGATGGCACCGATGGCCACGATACCAGTGAGGCTCGATCCAGTGATGGAGGCGAAGGCCATACAGGCTAGGACCGTCGTTATCGCCAGCCCCCCGGCCATCCGTCCGAGGAGCGCCTTGCTGAAGCCTATGAGCATCTCCGCGGTCCGGCCCGAGCCTATGATCTCCCCGGTCAGGATGAACATAGGCACGGCCAGCAAGGTAAAGGAATCCAGGGCGGAGAACATCAACTGCGGGAGCATCTGGACAGGGATCTTGGTGAGAAGGACCACAGAGAGCAGCGTGGTGGAGCCAAGGACGATGGCTATGGGGGTTCCGCTCACGAGCAGCACGAAGAAGACAAGGACGATCATCTCCGACATGGGCCAGTTTCCCTCAGTGTCCTAGGACCGTCCTCGGAGGAAGCTCCCCATCTCTTCCTTGAACTTCAGACAAAATCGGACGGCCATGAGGATACCACTGACTGGTATGATGGCGTAAGGGATGAACATGGGAAGCTGCAAGGCGGGAGATGTCTGCCCGAACTTCCTCACGTTTCCAGTGAAGACGATCCCGTAATACGTTATCACCAAGATGAAGACCGCGCTGATCAGACAGGTGACAGCCTTGAGGAGGTGAACCTGCCTCGCAGATAGGATATTGGTCAGGATGTCCACGCCGAAATGCCCGCCGCGCTTGACCCCCAAGGCGGCTCCAAAAAAGGTCACCATCACCATTGTGAACCTGGTGACCTCTTCCAGCCAAGAGATGGCAGTGCCAAGCACGTACCTCAAGACCACTTGCAGGAAGGCCATGAGGGCCAGCGATAAAAACACGACCCCTATCATGTCTTCCTCCACTCGAAGCATTGCGTCCAGCGTCTTTCGGCCCATTTCCCATCACCCTTTCAAGGTCTTGCATCGAGGGGAGAGGGGCGCCACCCCTCCCCCCCGGACCACTCCCGGGCTTTTCCCGCTAAAGCATTCGGACCAGGTCCAACCTCCAAGTCCTGGCAGGTCAAGTCCTTTCGGACGAGCCACTTCGAGGAAGGCTACCACCCTTCATTGGGGTGGCGAGCCCTCCGCGAAAAAAGAGACTACTCGTACTTCTCCACCTCCTTGTAAATCCCCTTGATCAGATCCTCCCCCACCTTCTTCATCCACTCCTCGTGGACCTTCTGCACTGCCGTCTTGTACAAGGTCCTTTCCTTGGCCGTCACATCCGTTATCTGGGCACCTTTCTGTGCCAACTGTTCCCGACTGGTCAAAGCGTCGCTGGCATCGATGGAACGATTCATGAGCTGATACTCGAAGGCGGCCTCTCTGAGCATTCTCTTCTGTTGTGCGGTCAGGGAGTCATAGAAACCCTTGTTGGCCACCAATAGCAGCCCAGAGTAAACCCACTTGATGTCGGTGATGTACTTAGCCGCTTCGTGCATCCCCGTCAAGAGGATGGCATTGAAAGGGAGATCCGTGCCATCGACCACGCCCTGTTTTATGGCATTGATGGTCTCCGCCCACGGCATAGGGACAGGATTGATCCCGAGGGCCTTGAAGGAATCTATGTAAATGGCCCCTTCCATGCACCTCATCTTCAGGTCCTTCAGGTCCGACGGGGTCTTGACGGGCTTCTTGGAATTGACGAAATTCCTGAACCCGTTTTCCCCCCAGGCCAGGGCGACCATACCCTTTTCCGGAAAGAGGCTGAACAGTTTTTTCCCGATCTCTCCATCCTGCACCTTGTAGACCGCCTCACGGCTCGGGAAAAGGAACGGGAGGGTCATCACCCCCACCTGTGGCACGAAGTTGGACAATATGACATCGGACAGAATGGCCATCTGGATGGTCCCATGCTGGACCCCTTCTGCCATGACCCTCTCGTTTCCGAGCTGGCCGGCCGGGAACACCGCCACCTTAATGGTCCCGCCCGAGGCCACATCCAGATACTTCTGGAAGTGGAGAGCAGCCTTCTGGAGCGCCATGGCAGGCGGGCCTCCGTGTGCGAGTTTGATCTCCACTGTCTGGGACAGGACCGGATGCGGCGACAACACCGCCACGGCAAACGAGAGCAAGCCGACTACGAGTACCATACGTTTCATCTGTGCCTCCTTTCTGGCGATGACATGTTAGATGCTGTCAGCACACCTGTACGCCTTTTCTACCTTTCCCACCCCCTGTCCCTTGCCCTTATCATCCCCTGAAGATCTCCCTGGCGATGATGTTGCGCTGGATCTGGTTCGTTCCCTCCACGATCTGCATGAACTTGGCGTCACGCATGTGCCGCTCCGCCGGATAATCCCTGATGTATCCGTAGCCGCCGAAGATCTGGACCGTATCGGTACATACCCTCATAGCCATGTCGGTGGCATAGCACTTGGCCATCGCAGCCTCTTTGGTAAAGGGAAGGGATCTGTCGCAAAGGGAGGCCGCCCGATGGACCAGTAGTCTGGATGCCTCGATCTCCATGGCCATGTCAGCCAGCATCCATCTTATACCCTGGAATCGAGAGATGGGCCTGCCGAATTGCACCCTGGTCCGCGCATATTCCACGGCCTCTTCGAAAGCGCACTGGGCCAGACCCACTGCCATAGCGCCTGTGGATATCCGCCCCCTGTCGAGCCCTTTCATTGCGATGCTGAACCCATCGCCTTCCTGGCCCAAGAGGGCCCCGGTGGAAACCATGCAGTGGTCGAAGACCAGCTCGCAAGTAGGGGAGCCTCCATAGCCCATCTTCCTCTCCTTCTTCCCGAAAGAGAGCCCCGGAGCCTCCTTGGGCACGAGAAACATCGAGAGACCCTTGGCCCCTCCTCGTGCATCGCTCCTGGCCAAGACGAGGTAGAGATCCGCCTCCCCCCCGGTCGTGACGAACACCTTTCGCCCTTCGATGACGTATCCATCCCTCTCCCTCCTGCCAACGGTACGGATGGAAGCCACATCCGATCCTGCGTCCGGCTCGGTTATGCACATGGCCCCGATGCATGAACCTTTGGCTAGCATTGGCAAATAGACGCC
Organism: uncultured Desulfarculaceae bacterium; assembly: GCA_964583655.1. Classification (GTDB taxonomy): domain Bacteria; phylum Desulfobacterota; class Desulfocorpusculales; order Desulfocorpusculum; family Desulfocorpusculum; genus CAZOXN01. The sequence goes on from CAZOXN010000350.1 coordinate 3,453, forward strand.
TTTCTGTTCATCGCTTCCAAAGGCGCCCAGGTAATATTCCACCGTCGCGTGAACAAGGTACGTGCCCGCCATGGACACGCACCCCTTGGCGAGTTCCTCCACCACCCCAGCCAAGGTGAGGTAACCGAGCCCCAGCCCCTCGTAGTCAGCGGCCACGACCACCCCTGCAATTCCGAGCTCACATAGCTTGCGCCAGGTCTCCCTCGGAAAGACCTCGCTGGCGTCCACCTCCGCAGCACGAGGAGCGAGGACCTTCCTAGAGAATCTCGACACAGTCTCCAGTACCATCCCGGTCTCTCGGTCTCGCTCCTGGAACGTCATGGGTTTCCACCCGAGGTCTCAGCCTGTGCCCAGAGATCGTGTCTGGTGTGACCGAAGGGAACTTCGCCCTATTTATTTCTTCCCTTTGGTCTCCCCTGCCAGGAACCTGGCAAAGGCCCCCTGCATGTACTGCGTCGCAAAGATCGTCGGCATG
>CAZOXN010000351.1:0-3917 GCA_964583655.1 uncultured Desulfarculaceae bacterium
CGAATAGTACGGTTGTCGTAGGGGAGGGGTTTATCCCCTCCCGAGGTTTTGGGGTTGTTCGGACGGCTGTCGTCCCTCTTTCAGGCATTGCCCGAGGTCCCGCTGGGAAGTGGCATCTGGGAGCGGTCGGCCGAGCTCGGCTTCCGTGTGCGGCGGGCCGGGGTTTCGGTCCCGCTGCCTGACCTCCTGATAGCGCAGGCAGCCTCTGCGGCCGGTCTGGAACTGTGGCACATGGATGTGCATTTCGATATCCTCTCGTCCCACCTCGCTTTGGTGACCAGGAGCTTCCTGCCTGCAAGCCCTGCCTCTTCATGATTCGATCGCGTTTCGGGCCGGGCGGCGCTGACGACCCGTGTGCCGTGCCCTGTTCATAAACCCCTGGGATCGGCTGATCGGTCCTAACCGCTACCTGGTGGAGATCCTCAGACATGCCCCTGAGCTTGCCCGAGGGGCCACGGTGGTCTTCCACGAGGAAAACGATGCCAGGGGCGAGTACGAGGCCTTGGGGTGCAGGGTCGAGGTATGGCCGGAGACCCGGCCTGTTCGAGCATTTGTTAGCCACGCCAATATCCTACGTTTGGGGCATGATCATACCGTCGGATTGGCCAGAATGGTGCGCAGGCTAAAAGCAGTGCGCCCCGACGTGGTTGTGAGCAATACCGAGAATCTATGGATCGGTGGAATGGCTTGCCGGGTAGTGAGGATCCCTCATGCCCAAGTTGTGCATTCGCTCGCCTTTGAGTACCGATGGCATCGTTTTACGAGGTTGGTCCGTTTGTACTTGCGATGGCTTTCATACCTCGCGGGAACCCTTGTTGCCGTCTCGGAAACAGTGGCCCGCATGTTGAGAGGATATATCCGCGAAGACGGCAAGATTGCGATAGCGCCCAATGGTCTGGACGTCGAAGATATAGAGCAAAGGGCTAGGTCGCCCTTGCTCGATGAAGTGGAGCAGATCATTTCCGGACGCTATCCGGTCATCGTTTCGGTCGGACGTATTGCTCCGATGAAAGGCCAAGACATCCTTGTAGATGCGGTCAGGAAGGTACGTGATCGATATCCAAGAACAATATGCCTGATTGTAGGACGGACAGGCGACGCCCGGGGATTTGAGGATACTTCTGCCTTTGAAAAAAACCTGTACGGTCAAATTCGTCGGTACGGCCTGGAGGACTGCGTTCGGTTTTTGGGAGAAATTGACTACGTGCCCGCACTTCTTGCTCGCGCGGATGTCTACGCGCACCCTTCCCGCACGGAGTCGTTTTGCCGAGTGGTCGCGGAGGCCTTGATATGCGAGAAGCCCGTGGTTTGCTCGAACGCCGGCGCAATACCCGAAGTTGTTGGGCCTGGTGGCGCATTGCTTGTACCTCCAGGCGATCCATCCGCATTGGCCGAGGGGCTTCTGCTTGTTTCGGGCAACGAGTCATTGCGGGCGAGGCAAGTTTCCTCTGGCAGGGCATTCGTCAAGGAGAATTACCGGATTTGCAGGACCTCACGGCAGTTCGTCGAAGCTCTTCTCTCTGTGGCTGGTTCGGGAAGGCTTCTCGTGGCGGACCGATCTGCGCTCAAGAGACAAGTCAGAAATTACTGGGAAAAAGAGCCATGTGATACCCGCTACGGGAGGTCTGCCGACATCCTTCGCTATCATGATGAGATAGAGAGGAAGAGATACCAACTGGAACCCTTCATAATGGATTTTGCCGGTTTTGCGGAGTCAGGGAACAAGCGAGTGTTGGAGGTAGGTGTGGGCGTTGGGACCGACTTCTGGCAATGGATAAAGAGTGGCGCCCGGGCTGTGGGGATGGACATACCACTTGCTTCGATTGAGATCACGCGAAGGCATCTTCACGCGCGCGGTGTTCGCGCGGATAGATATGGCTTGTTGGTTGCGGACGCGGAGAAGCTTCCTTTTCGTGAAGATTCGTTTAACGTTGTCTATTCCTGGGGTGTCCTCCACCACACCCCGGGGACCGAGGCGGCTTTCGCCGAGGCCTTTCGTGTGCTCGCTCCTGGAGGCACGTTCAAGGGGATGGTGTATCACTCGCCTTCGTGGACCTGTTGGTTGTTGTGGCTGCGTTACGGGCTGCTGGTCGGGCGGCCCTCAGTCACGGTCCAAGATGTAGTGGCCAAGCACCTTGAAAGCCCGGGTACCAAGGTGTATGGAGCTCACGAAATCTGCCGGGTTCTGGCCGATATCGGTTACAGAGACATACGGACAGAGACGGTTCTTGGCCCCAGTGACTTGCTGCTGATGGATCTGAGCGAAAAGTACTGCTCGGCCGTTTATCGTGTTGCTCAGAAGATATATCCCAGATGGCTTGTTAGGAGATTGGGAAACAAGTACGGTTTGTTGCTGCTCGTGAAAGCTGATAGACCAGTCTGAGTTAGGGCCAAAGTAGGGTTCGCAGGCAAATGTGCGGGATAGCCGGCTATTACCAGTTTGACCCCGCCAGGGGGTGGCCTCCCGATCTAAGAAAGATGACAGATCTCTTGGCCCATCGCGGGCCGGATGACGAGGGGTTCTTCGAGGAGGAGGGCGTGGGGCTGGGGATGAGGCGGCTCGCCGTCATAGACCTCGAGACCGGCCATCAGCCCATGACCAACGAGAGGGGCGACGTGCGGGTGGTCTTCAACGGGGAGATTTACAACTACAAAGAGCTGCGGGCCGCCTTGACCGAGAGGGGGCATAGGTTCGCCACGAAGAGCGACACCGAGGTCTTGGTCCACGGATACGAGGAGTGGGCCGAGGATCTGCCGTCCAGGCTCCGAGGGATGTTCGCCTTCGCCATATGGGACGGCGGGAGGAGGCGGCTCTTTCTGGCCAGGGACCACTTCGGGATAAAGCCGCTCTACTACGCGCATGTGGCTGGGGCGTTTCTTTTTGCCTCGGAGATCAAGTCGCTGCTGGCCAGCCCGGGTGTGTCGAGGGAGGTGGACCTGGAAGGGCTGGACCAGTACCTCTCCTTTCTCTACGTGCCGGAGCCCCGGACGATCTTCAAGTGCGTGCGCGCCCTCGCCCCAGCCCACAGCCTCACGTGGGAGGGGGGGAAGATCACCATCAGGCGGTTCTGGGAGTTCCGCCCAGGGGCCGGAACTCCTTGGTCCTGGACAGAGGCGGTGGAGCGGGTCCGCTGGTCCTTCGAGGAGAGCGTCAAGGCAATGCTGGTGGCCGACGTCCCGCTGGGGCTCTTCCTGAGCGGTGGGATGGATTCGACGAGCATCCTTGCGGTGATGGCCCGGCACGCGGAGGGCCCGGTCCGGACGTTCTCCATCGGTTTCGGCGCCAAGGAGAGGCGCTGGGACGAGATCGGGGCCGCCCGCGCCGTGGCATCGCGCTTCGGGACCGATCATCACGAGTTCCGGGTGGAGCCGGATGTCGTGGAGCTGCTGCCGCGGGTGGTCCAGCACTTCGACCAGCCCTTTGCCAACCCCACCGCGGTGATCCTGTACCTCCTCTCGAGGGAGACCGCGAATCACGTGAAGGTGGCCTTGGCCGGGACCGGAGGGGACGAGATGTTCGGAGGGTACCCGAGGTATCGGGGCATGCTCCTCTACCGGAGATATCGCCGCCTGCCTCGGTTTGTCCGCGAGGCTGCCTCGGTTTTGTGCCGCAAGGTCGCGCGAGACGCCACGGATGGGCGTCCGGGGCCACAGCGCCTCAGACGCTTCCTGGAGGGGGGGGCGCTTGGCTTCGACGAGTGCTACCTGCGGTTCCTGGTGTCCATGGAAGAGGAGCGGAAGCGTTCGCTGTACACGCCGGAGCTGGCTTCGGCATTGGGCGGCTTCGATACCATGTGCTTCATCCGCCCCTATCTTGGCGATGGCTGTGGCGCGGCGGAACCGGAGCGGCTGATGCTCGCCGATCTGAACACCTATCTCCCCTTCAACCAACTGGCCTACGGCGACCGCATGAGCAT
>CAZOXN010000352.1:0-3910 GCA_964583655.1 uncultured Desulfarculaceae bacterium
TGGGATCCTTTGGGACTCGGCCCTGGTCGATGTACAGAGTTTGGAGGAGGAGGGAGTGGTGAAGGCGAGCCTCGAGTTCCCAGGCGCCTCCAAGGCCGCGTTGGATCGTATCCGCTCCCAAGTGGTCCCGACCTTGGCCTGTCATCATCGCCTCCGGATCATCGATCCCGTCGCACTCGAGAAGGCAGAGAGGGAACTGGCCAGGCACCCGGAACGCAGGACGTTCTTGGAGAGGGAGGTGTTCCAAGATGTCATCATCTCTCCGGCATATAAGGCCACAGAGTTCAGCCTCGAGCACATAAGGACCAAGGGCAAGGCGGTCCGCCCCAGGTCTGGAATCCTGGTGGGGGCGCATGGCCACCGATGGGAGGTCAAGCGGGGCCTTTCCAAGGGGAGATACGATGGGCTCGATCTCCCCATCGAGGAGGGCGATTACGCCGTGAGCGAGGTCGAGGAGGGTTCCTGGTCCGTCCGGCACGCCTACTACTCCAAAGACGGGAGGCTCAAGGGTGAGTATTTCAACATAAACACCCCGGTGGAGATCTATCCCCAGCGGGCCAGGTACGTGGACCTGGAGGTGGACGTGGTGCGCCGTGCTGGGGAGGCCCCTTTTCTGGTAGACGAGGAGAGGCTCTCGCTCCTGGTGAGGGAAGGCGTCATCGGGGGCACATTGGCCAAGAAGGCCATGGAGGTGGCCGCAGACCTGATGAAGACCCTTGGCCCATAGCCGATCATCTCCACGATGGGTCCCCTTGGCCGCCTCAGGGGCGTCGCAAGACGAACCAGACCCATGCGAGGATCTGAAGGACGAGAGCCCCTCCGAAGGCCGCCTGGTACCCCTCTGGTGCGTAGGCCCCGGGCGTGGATGCCGGCCACAGGTCCAGGACCCCGCCCATGGCATATTGGCAGGAGAAGGCACCGAGGAACACCAGGAGGTTGAGGCCTGTATTGGCACGTCCAGCGTATCCCCTCGGGAAATGGTCCGAGAGGATCGGGTAACAAAGGGCGTGGAAGTTGGAGAAGAGGCCGAAGAGGGCCAAGGACCACCATGCCCCAGGGGCGATCCGCAGTACCATCATGAGCTGGGCGAACATGAAGATCAGCGTCCCGGCGGCCATGACCACCATGGGCTTGACCCTGAGGCGCGACAGCAGATCGGCCGAGAGCCCTGTGGCCACGAAACCCACTGTCATCGCCCCCGCAATGGTCATGAGGCCGTTGGCCACAGCACCCCTTTCCAGGCCTGCCACGTCCCTCAACCACGGCCCAGCCCAAAGCCCCTGAATGGACATGCCTGCCCCGAAACCCGTGATGGCCAGGGGGGCGAGGCGCCAGAAGAGGCCGTCGAGGAAGATTCGCTTGAGGCCCGCCACCGATGCCCTGAACGAGACATGGGGGACCGCGGAATGGCGTTCAGGGGTGACCAGGAGGATCATGGCCGATGCGGCTGCCGAGGCCGCCATGAGGCCGAAAAAAAGGCCCCGCCAGTCTGTCACATGGAGCAAGGCCTCGGCCGGGGCAGTGGCTGAAAGGGCGCCCAGCCCCCCCATGGTCATGAAGCAGCCGTTGACCAGGGGCCATCGCGGGGCGGGGACCCAAAGTGTTATGGCCGTGAAGGAGGCCATCAGCCCGCCGGAGACCCCGACTCCGATGAGGGCCCGTCCCAGGGCAAGGCTCATGAGATCATGACCTGTGGCGAAGACCACGGAGCCAGCCGAGGCTGCCAGGAGTAGGAGACCCTGAACCCGCCGCGGCCCGAAGCGATCCAGGAGCACCCCGAGGGGCAACTGGAAGGCCGAGAAGGAGAGGAAGTAGGCCGCGGTGAGGAGCCCCAAATCCGCGGCGCTCAGACCCATCTCCCGGGTCAGATCCGGGGCTATCAGGGCGTTGATGGAGCGAAACAGGTAGCTCAGGAAGTAACCCAGGGCGAAGGGGAGGAATACCCTGAGGAGGAAGCGCGCCCATTCCCTGGGGCTCATGCGGGCACCAGGGGTTGCCTTCACTGGCCGCCCCCCTCGATCGTGCCGCACATTCCCTTTGTCTCCAGGCCGACGATGTTGGGCGCGAAGTCCGCGAGGAACTGTGCAGGGATCCTCACCGGCTGCCCAGTGGCCATGTCCACCCACACGTACAGGGAGATTAGCTGCATCACCGTGGCGTTGTCCCTCGCCCGCGAGATCACATATGTGCGCATGCAGGTTGCGCGCTTGGGGGCGTATGCCCAGGTGGAGATCTCCAGCTCATCGCTCATCACCGCTGCTTGACCGCACAAGATATGGTGCCTCCTGGAGATGATGCCGAAGCCGTGTTCCGTCATCCTTGCCTCTGGCCAGCGGTGCGCTGCCGATACCTCCATGCCGCAGTCCGTGGCATAGCCGAGCAAGGTGGCGACGCTCACCTGCCGGGACGGATCGATCTCCTGCCACATGACCTTTCTTCGCATCCTGAATACCCCGACCGGGGGGGGTGGGGGGGGAGGGAACTGGCGGGGACTCAGGGTGGTCTCACGATGCCTTGCGGGCAAAGGGGCGGCGGCCAGCTCTGCCGGGAGGGAGCCAGGCCGGCCGCTGGCCCCTTCGAGGAGTATGGAATCCGAGCTGGCCATGGCCACTGTCTCGTCGGGTCCTTTTCTCCTGAACTCGTAGACACGCCGCAAGACCCCGCCCTTGATGCCCTCCAGCCAGGTCTTGAGGACCAAGGTGTCCCCATGCCTCAGGGGCTGCAAGTACTCGATATCCACCTCGCGCCATGAAATGCGGCCACCCCCTGCGAGGGGCATGCCCAGGTCTTCTCCGGCAGTCGCCAAGGCATCCAGGTCCATCTCTTGCATCCACATGAGGTAGGTGGCGTTGTTCGCATGCCCGTAAGCATCGCATTCGTAAGACCTCACACGGAACTCGCGCTCATGCGCAAACCGCATCTCCCTCCCCTTGCCACCACCCGGTCTCGGAATCCCCGCGGCCCAGCCGGAGAGCCCGGAGGCTTGCTCCACAGCCTGTTACTCCAACTCTGGGCCCACGAGGATCCTGTAGGAGCCGCCCTCCTTTTCCCGAAGCTGTATCTTCAATCGATGTTCCTGGTCCACGAACACGGTCCTCTTGCCGATATCGAAGGCAGCGCCTTCTAGGCGAGGGACGTTGGGGTCTGCGTTCATGAGCCTGACCGGTGCCTTGCCTCTGCGGCATTCGGCAACGGTGTCGTCGGCATAAGAGATCAGGACCCCACTCCCCGGGAGGTACCTGTCGAATCCCATGGGCTGGCGGTTCTCAACCAGGTAATAGGTCGTGGCAGAGAGGTGTATCTTCACCACGAGGACCTGCGATGACGGATCCCCCAAGGGGCCCAGGGTTACCTCCTTGGTCTCTCCAGGCTGGATCACCTGGATCTTGGATGCATCTATCCAGTTCATCCTCATCCTGGTCCACGCGCACATACCTGGAGGGGGATCGTGCCACTTGTTGTAGTGACATGACATGGGATCCCACAGGCCCATGTTGATGATGGCCCCCAGGAACACCTCACGAAGGGGGCCTGGTCTGGCCTGCAGGTCGTGGTCGTAGAGGCAGGGCATCACCCTCTTTCCATCCTTGAGGCCTCCCAGGACATGGGCCACATCGTGGAAAAGGGTGCCGAGGTGGGCCTGGTACGAGAATATGGCCACCCCCCCTTGGACGGCCTGCCCGCTTCGGGTCTTCAGGGACTCCTTGAAGGCCCATCCCAGCATCCCGGGGTATCCGCAAAGGCCGATCATCCCGTACTCCTCCCGCGAGGCACCCAGGAAGATGGCCACAAAGGAGTACTTGGACAGATCGATCTCGTTGTCCGCGGCATCCAGGGCGTCGCGGATCAGATTCAGGATACGTGACTGATCCACCTCGAGATTGCGGGGGGATATCCTGTAGTGCGACAC
>CAZOXN010000353.1:0-3906 GCA_964583655.1 uncultured Desulfarculaceae bacterium
GTTCACGCCTTTTGCCTCATGCCCAACCATGTGCATCTCCTCTTGGGGGTGGGGGAGGGGAGCCTGTACGATGCCATGAAGAAGCTCTTTGGCAGATACGCCATGCGTTTCAACCGGAAATATGAAAGAAAAGGGCATCTATTTGGCGGGCCGTATCGTCAGTCAGTTTGCTTTGATCCCTCATACCTCATCGCCGCCTCTCTCTACATTCACCTGAACCCTGTTAAGGCAGGACTCTGCCAGGATCCTTCCAAGTATAGGTGGTCCTCTTGCGGGCTTTATTCTCGAAGTCACGGGGGTCGCGCTTTCGTGGACCCCACTCTCGTTCTGGCCCTGCTAGGACCGGATGCCGGTGAGTCACGACAGCGCTACAAGAGCTTGCTGGAAAAAGGAGTGGAGATCGATCTGGTGCCGACCGGGGAGCAAAGGAAGGCCGTTGAGTCTTTTCTTTTGGAGCTGGGTAGGAAAGTGCCGGCTCTCTGGTCATGGTTGAGCCGTGGGCCGCGTCCGTACAACTCCCGGGGCGTTTTGCTGTCGGGGTCGCAGACTTGGGAGGAGGGCATCGATAAGTTGGACGCCCGAGGGCTTCTGCGCAAGCGGGAGAGCACTGAGGCATTGAAGTTCGCAATAGAACAGCTCGTTGCTCGAGGCTTCACGAGGGAAGAGATCGCCCACAGACTGGGGGTCTCGAGGAAGACCCTTTACAACAAGCTGAGGCGGTAGGCATGCCTGGCCCGGGTTCGATTCGGGGCAATGAGATGCTGGCCAGAAGCGATTCCGGACAATTTTGGGTGAGTCTCCGGATGCGCGAGGATACGAGGCGCACGGGGTGATTTTACCCAATTTCGGTCATACCATTCTTGGGTAAATTTACCCAATTTCGGTCATACCGCTTTTGGGTAAGGGATTACTTGTGGTCCTTCTCTAGCGGGTGGGGCGGAAGGAGAGCGGGGATGGTCTTCTCGGCGTCTGCCAGGCTCGACACCCTGAGGCACGCGGGTGTGCGCAGGCTCCTCTGGAGGGCGAGGCGGGAGATCTCCTACCGGCTGGTCTATCCCGGACTCGCCCCTCGTCTGTTCAAGGCCCCGCCCCTGGAGCGCGCGGACAAATGCGAGCCGATGGGCCGATGGACGGCCAGAGAGGCGATCTGGCTCGAGACCGCGCCCCGAGAGAGGGTCCTCGCACAGGCGGAAGACCTCCTCCGACATGGTTTCCGCTTCCTCAATCTCCCCCCGGTGGACATCGACAGACCGGTGAGATGGGGCCATGGCCATGAGGACCCGCTTTGGCGCTATTGCCTCCACTGCGGGGAGTGGACCCTCGTGCTGGCACAGGCATACCTGACAGGGAAACAGGAGGGTTTCAAGGAGGCGATGATCCGCTTGATGGAGGACTGGGTGGTGTCCAATCCCCCCGGAAGCCGGCCAGGCTGGGAGCCGTACCCCATCTCGAGGCGGCTCGTGGCCTGGAGCCGCGTGGCCATGGCCATGGGGCAGGACCCAGCCTTCCGGGAGTCCTGGAAGAGACGCCTCGCCCCCTCCATGTGGCAGCAGGCGAGGCTCCTGGAGGCCACACTGGAGAAGGACCTCGACAACAACCACCTCGTGGCGAACTACCGGGCCTTGGCCTGGATGGGGCTTCTCTTTCCGCACTGGCCCAGGGCCGAGAGATGGCGCCACATGGGCCTTGGCGGCCTCTGGACCGAGATGCGGCGGCAGGTCCTCCCCGACGGATGCCACGATGAACGGAGCATAAGCTACCATACCGCTGTCCTTCAGGACCTGATGGAGACCTGGGCCATGTGCGGGGTCCTCGGGGAGGCTGTCCCGAAGGAGGTCAGGTCGACCCTGGAGTCCATGCTACAGTTCCTGGCCGACATGCAGGCTCCAGACGGTACCTATCCCATGCTCAACGATACGGTGCCAGGCTACCCCCTGGACCCTCGAAGCCTGTTGCTGGCGGGTGGCCTGCTGTTGGAGAGGGCCGATTGGCTGATCCGCGGCCGAGGTGGCGATCCGTCCTACGCCGCCTGGCTCACCGGGGGCATTCCCGCCGCCCCGGCCGGGCCGGCCGAGGAGCCAAGGCCGGAGGTCTCGGCCTATCCCAAGGCGGGCTATCTGGTCCTGCGTGGGGAAAACGGCGAGTCCCTCTGGTTCGATGCGGGCCCCATGGGGCCTCGCCACCTGCCGGGTCACGGACACGCGGATGCCTTGAGCGTCAGCCTCTTCGCTCGTGGCCGCTGGCTCATCGTGGATCCCGGGGTTTACAGCTATCACGACGCCGCCTGGCGGGATCGTTTCCGCGCCACGAGTTCTCACAACACCGTGACAGTGGACGGGAAAGATCAGTGTGTCTTTTGGGGTCCTTTCAGGGTGGCATATCCGCCAGAGGCCCGCCTTCTGGATTGGTCCGGAGACCACGGCTTCGGGGAACACGACGGGTACAAGCGGCTCGGCGATCCTGTGGTTCATCGCCGCAAAGTGGAGCGCAAGGGCAATGGGGCCTGGGAGATCAGGGACGAATTCCAAGGCAGGGGCGAGCATGCCTTCTGCTTCACGCTCCAGATGGCGGAGGGCGCTTCGGCCAGGGCAGAGGGTGCGGGCTGCACGATCCGCTGGCCGGGCGGCGTTTGCATGGAGGTCATTTGCGCCTCGCCTCCCGCAGGGGCCGAAGCCAGGGTGGAGCCCGGGTGGGTCTCGCCCGGATGGAACATCGAGGAGGAGGCCCCCAGGTACGTGCTCAGGTGGCGCGCCAGGGTGCCCTGCGAGTGCGCGGTCAGCCTCCGACTCTCAGGGCCTTGATGGGAGGCGCCCGAAGGTGGCCTCCGGAAACCGAGGCAGACCCGCTGAGGCACAGGGGCGGTGAAGGTCCGGCCTTGCGCATACTGATCCACACGCAGTTCTATCCCCCGGAGATGGGTGCACCACAGGGGCGACTCTCGGACCTGGCCAAGCGCCTTAGGGGCCTGGGACACGAGGTGGAGGTGATCACCGCCATGCCCAACTACCCCACCGGAAAGGTCTTTCCCGGCTATCCGCGGCTCTACGCCAGGGAGATCCGGGACGGCGTGGCCGTGACGCGTTGCTGGATCCTCCCCTCCAATCGACGCAGCCTCGTTCACCGCCTGGTGAGCTACTCCTCCTTCGCCTGGAGCTCCCTGGTGGTGGGATGGCTGCTAGGACGACCGTGGGATGTGGTCATTACCGAGAGCCCGCCGCTGTTTTTGGCTGCGAGCGGCTGGCTCCTGGCGGCCGCCAAGGGGGCCAGGTGGGTCCTCAACGTCTCGGACCTGTGGCCCGAATCGGCCAAATCCATCGGCATGATGCGGGAGCGGGGCATGGCCTTCCGGGCCCTTCGGGCCATGGCCCGTTTTCTGTACCGCAGGGCGTGGCTGGTCTCGGGGCAATCGAGGGAGATCGTCGAGGGGATAGGGCGCCAGGTCACGGGGGTCAGGCTCCATCATCTCTCCAACGGCGTGGACGTGAGGGCCTTCTCCCCGGAGAGGTTCAGCCCCGAGGTTCGAGATGCTTACCTGCGCCGGGGGGAGGTGGGATTCGTGTACGCCGGCCTTCACGGGCTTTTCCAGGGGCTTGACCAGGTGATGAGGGTGGCACAGGTCGTGAGGGAGGAGCCGGTGCGTTTCGTCCTGTTCGGGGACGGCCCGGAAAAGGGGGCGCTTCAAAGGGAAGTCAGGCATCTGGGTCTCTCCAATGTGGACTTCTACCCGCCAGTCCCCCACAAGGACATGCCGGCCATCCTGGCCTCCATGGATGCGGCGGTGATCACCCTGAGGTCCCCGATCCCGGGGGCTGTTCCCTCCAAGATCTACGAGGCCATGGCGTGCGGTTTGCCCGTGCTGCTGGTGGCGGAGGGAGAGGCGGCCCGGATCGTCGGGGAGAACGGGGC
>CAZOXN010000354.1:0-3902 GCA_964583655.1 uncultured Desulfarculaceae bacterium
CCCCTCCTTCAGTACTTGCCCATCCTCTCCAGCTCGTCTGCGATATCCTTGAGCCCGAGGGACTCCAGTGTGGACCTGGTGGGGACGCCGGTCTCCCTGTCCCACCCCACCACCTCGTAGTACTCGTCCAGCATCTTGTCGAACATGGCCCTGTCCAGCCGTTTTCCCTTGTTGGGGCCAGTGGGGACAGGCTCCTCCATGGCCCTGCCGTGGATGATATCGTCCTTACGGCCGATCCCCTCCCTGACGAGAAAGGCCCTCTCCACGTTGTTGATCCTGGCTGCCACGTCCAACAGCCCCTTCTCGTCCATCTCCACCCCGGTGGCAGCCCATAGGAGCTTGGCCATCTCCTCGAAACCTATGGCGCTTCCCGACCACTTGGTGCCGAACTTGCAAATCCCCAGTGCGTCGCACAGCGTGCAGATGGAGGAAAAGAAATTCACGGAGATCCCCTTTTCCTCGTACGAATCAGGGTCGAGCCCCTTGTCCAAACCGTATACCTGCTTGGCGACCTTGGGCGGCAACGGTTTGGCCACCACCTCAGGGGAGGGCCAACCCCTCTGTGGGTCCGCCCCTCGGCTGGAGACAGCGTCGGACAAGGCACACCCCTTGAGGCTCCGGATGTCCACCTGGTCCACGTCATTGCCCTTGGCGTGAGTGATGTAACGTTCGGCACCCTTGCCGATCTTCCTGGCCGCGATTGCGCTCCCTTCGGCCAGGAGGTCCCCGAATCCCTCCCTCCTTATGATCTTGTGGAGCATGGCCATATGGGCATCGTGGTTTCCCCATTCCAGCTCGATCCCGTCGGTGTCCTCCTTGGTGATCAGCCCCCGCTGGTACCATTCGAAGGCCGCAGCCAGGACCACGCCCGAGGTGTCACCACAGATCCCGTACTCGTTGCAGATCTGGTTGATCTTCAGCAGGGCGGCCACGTCGTAGTTTCCACAGGACGGTCCGTGGGCGCTCATGATGCAGAACTCGGTCCCGTGCCCCTTCTCACCGGCGAAAGCCCCCTTCTTTATCTCGAACCTGTGTTTGCAATGGATGGGACAGCCGAAGCACGCCTCGGTGTGGGTGAAGAACGGCTTCATCTTCTCCACATCGTATACTTCCATCTCAGCGATGTCCCCCACCTTCTGGCTGTTGAGGGCCACGGAGACACCGATCTTGTTGTAGTAGAGGAGATACGGCATGGTCCCGTACTTGGAGAAGTTGGGGTAAGTGACGGACTTCTGGATCCTCCCGATGATCTCTTTGGTCAGGACCTTGAAGACCTCGGGCCTCGCCACCGCTACCCCCTTTGTGCCCCTCACCGCTATGGCCTTGAGACCCTTGGAACCCATGACGGTGCCCATCCCTGTCTTTCCGAAGGCATTGCCGTAGTCGGTCATGATGGAGGCGTACTTCACCAGGTTCTCCCCCGCAGGGCCAATGGCTGCGACCCTGATGCGCGGATCACCCAGTTCTTCCCGGATGACCCTGTAAGTCTCAGAGATGGTCTTCCCCCACAGGTGGCCGGCCTCCCTCAGCTCCACGTGATCGTCGTCGATCCAAAGGTACACAGGCCTTTCCGAGGCCCCTTCCAAGATCACCTCGTCGTATCCGGCCCATTTGAGCTCCGGGCCGAAGTGGCCCCCGGCATTGGAATCCCCCAGGATACCAGTCAAGGGGGACTTGGCGGTGGCATGGCATCTGCCCGATATCACCAACCCGGTGCCTGTCAGGGGAGAGACCCCTATGATGAGCCTGTTTTCCGGACTCACCGGGTCTGTCCCCGGCTCCACTTCGTCGTAGAGCAGGCGGGAGTTGATCCCCCTGCCTCCCAAGAAATTAAGGCGCAGGTAATCGCTCACCGATTCCTTCTGGATGCGGCGGCTAGACAGATCGATCCTCAAGAGCGTTCCGGCCCACCCATACATCTGGATTCACTCTCCTTGTAGCCGTGGGGTATCATCCTGAACACCCACCGTCGTCCCTGGCCATGCCCCCCTTCCATCATCCCCCAAGGCCGGGCACCGGCGGGAGTGCTGGTGACAAGCCAGGCACACCTAGGCCCTTTCGACCACGCTCAGGGTCCCAATGGCCTTCTGATCCACATAGCGAATGGCCCCGGTAGGGCACCATTGGACGCACTCGGGGTCCCCTTCGCACAGGTCGCACTTGAACACCTCACCCGATTCCGGGTCGATGCGAATCGCCCCGAAGGGACAGGCTTTGACACATTCGTAGCACCCGATGCACCTCTCGATGTGCAGGCTCACGATGCCCGTTTCCCTGTCCCGAACGATGGGTTTCTCCCCCTCCACCGGACAGGCCTTCTCGCACGGCGGTGCCAGGCAGTGCCTGCAGACCATGGGCTTCGGGGCGCCTTCACCGTCCCGGTGGATCCAGATCCTGGCCTTGGAGGGATTGAGGATCCCGGTCTTCCTCATGGAACAGGCCATCTCGCAGATCCTGCAGTTCACGCACAGGGATGGCTTAGAGAAGAGTTTTTTGGCCATGCGCTCACCCCTCGTTGACTTGGTGGTAATGGGGTATCATATCTTCCTCCCCAGGATCGCCTCCGCGCACACGAGGGCGGAGCGGACCGCAGACTGCATCCCGATCCCCACGGCCTCCCGTACGCAATCGCCCACGATGTAAAGGCCCTCCACCTCCGGCACGTGGATCGGAGGTCGCTTCTCTCCCACAAGCCCTGGCGACTGGGCGATGCCGTATATTCCGGCATGCCTGACCTTCCAGTGGACATTCCCCTTGATCATGGGGAAGAGCTCAGCGCTCTCTTCCTCCAGCAGATCCAACTGGGCCTCTATCTCCCGCCTGTTGTCCGCTAGGTCTGCATTGTGCAGGTCCGGCAGCTCGCAATAATGGCCCTGATAAGAGATGTGGAACTGATATTGCCCCATCTTGTCCCCGTAAGTGGGCATGTTGAAAAAAATCCCTGACAGGCCGGACTTGGGCATAGTGGGGACCCATCGAAAGGCGCTCAGATCAAAGGCTGGCTCGTCCAGACCGTATATGACGCTCCATGCCTGGGAGGTCTTGTCCTTGAGATAATCGATCCAGTTCACCCACCATGGCGGCAAGCCCTTCTTGGGGAGGACCTTGAACAAGGACCAAAGGGGGAGCGCGCAAACCACGTGATCCGACTCCACGGTCCTCAGAGGGAGGGCCTGGGAGTGCAGGGCACGCCTTCCTTCCTCTATCGCCACCCCACGCACCCGCCCCTTGGCCGTGACGATCATCCTCGCCGGGGTCCTCAACCGGATCTCCCCGCCCTTCTGGACGATGGATTCTGCCATGGGCTCGTAGATGCTCTTCATCCCCCCCTTGGGCACACCGGCCATCTCCGTGAGCTTCTTCCCATGATCCATGAACTCGCGCATGACGTTGATCATCTCCCCGGTGGAGTAATTCTGGTACCGGTTCCCCACCGAGGTGGATGTGGCCAGGTAGTTGAAGACAAGATGGATCTTCTCGCTCTTGGCGAAACCCCTCACCCACTGATCCAGGGGCACGTCGTTGAGCTTGTCTATCTCCTCCCTGGGCACGGCCGCTACCCTCGCGAAGGCGTCCCTCAGCTCCTCGTGGGGTACCACCTCCCTCAATTGCATCCACTTGCCGTTGTAATATATCTCGCCGATCCCGAAGGCCGCGAGCTCCGGGTACGGTCTGCCGATGAGTTCGAAGACGCGTTCGATGTGACCCGCACGGGAAGGGACGTGCGCACCATCATCCAGGACATGTCCCTCGAACTCGGTGGTGGTGGCCCTTCCCCCCAGATACCCATCCTTTTCCAGGACCAAGACCCTCTTGCCCTTCTCGGCGAGGACGGCCCCTAGAGAGAGCCCAGAAAGCCCGGCACCGACGATGATGACATCCCATCTGGACATCCTCTTCCC
>CAZOXN010000355.1:0-3894 GCA_964583655.1 uncultured Desulfarculaceae bacterium
CAGCGCCCCTGTGGGACCAGGCTCACCCTCAAGGCCAGTATCTCGTCGGGCGAGGACTTGCTCAACTCCCTCCCCAGGAACCTGATCTCCCCCCGCCAGCGTTCCACCAGACCGGCCACCGCCTTGAGGAGGGTGGACTTGCCCGCCCCGTTGGGGCCGATCACCGCGGTGACGGTCCCCTCCAGGATCGTGGCCGAGACCCCGTAGAGGATCTGCCGGGTCCCGTAACCCGCATCCAGGTCTCGGATCTCCAGGATTGCCTCTTGCTTCATCTGCCGAAATAGGCGCTCAGGACCCTCTCGTCTGCCTGGACCGTCTCAGGGGGGCCTTGGGCGATCAACTCTCCCGAGTCCAACACGATGACGCGATGGCACAGGTCCATCACCACCTCCAGGTTGTGCTCGATGATGAGAAAGGTCATGCCGGCGGCGTTGAGCCCGCGGATATATCCCTTTATGGCCTGGATGAGGGTGGGGTTTACCCCGGCCACCGGTTCATCCAACAGGAGCATGGCGGGCCTGGACATGAGGGCCATGCAGATCTCCAGGAGTTTCTGCTGGCCATAGGAGAGGGTGCCGGCCGGTGCGTCCGCTACCGAGGAGATGCCCATGGCAGCAAGGAGTTCCAATGCCCTCTCATCCAGCTCGCGGTCCAGCCGGCGGGACCTTCTCGTCGGCAGGAGCCCGTGGCGGAGATGCACCCCCTGATGCTGCTGGCCTGCCGCGCGCAGGTTCTCCAAGGCGGTGAGACGGGGAAAGACCCGCACCTGCTGGAAACTCCTGGAGAGGCCGAGGCGAGAGACGAGGTGGGGAGGGAGTCGGGTGATGTCTCGCCCCCCGAAGACAACGGAGCCGGCATCAGGGCAAAGGAACCCCGTGACGCAATCGAAGAGCGTGGTCTTGCCGGAACCGTTGGGCCCTATGAGGCCTACCATCTCCCCTTTCTCCACGGCGAAGGATACGTCTTCCAATGCCGGCACGCCCAGAAAGCGCTTAGTCAGGGCCCTGATCTCAAGCATCCCTGCCCTCCGGGGAGGGGCGTCCTCTCTCCCGCCAAGCATTGATCCAGCCCGCGAGCCCTCCAGGGGCCACGCTGATGGCGACCAGCAACACTACCCCATAAAGGAGGGTGCGAAGCTCCGGATGGATACGGAGGAGTTCCGGCACCGCATTGAAGATGACTGCCCCTGCCACGACACCCCAGACCGTCCCGGCCCCGCCCAGGATCACCATGATGAGGAGGTTCTCTGTGTAATAGAAGTCAAAGAGCGATGGGTCGATGAAGCTGATGTAATGGGCGTAACAGCTCCCGGCTATCCCACCGAGGAAGCCGGAGATGGCAAAGGCCCACAGCTTGACCGAGTTCGTGTTGAGACCGACGGCCTGGGCCAGGACCTCGTCCTCGCGCACCATGACGATGGCTCGACCCAGCCTGGAATCGACCAGGGCCTTGAACCCAAAGACGGTGATCACCACCAAGGCCAGCATCAGATAATACCACCCGGTCTTGCTCAGGATCCTAACACCGCCTATTTCCACAGTAGGTATGCCTGGGAGACCCATGGCACCTCGGGTGAGCTCAGTCCAGTTGGTGGCAAGGATCTGGGCCAGAAGGGTGAAGCTCAAGGTGACTATGACGAAACTGTGCCGAGAGAGCCTGAGGGATGGCACCCCAATGGCCACGGCGAAGATCAGCCCAGAGGCCCCGGCCGCGGCCAGTCCCAGCCAGAAGGAGAGGCCGAGGCGCAGGGAGAGGAGTGCGGAGGCATAGGCCCCGATGCCGAAGAAGGCGGGAGGGGCAAGGGAGAGCAGACCGGCGTATCCCATCACCAGGTTGAGGCTAAGGGCCAGGATGATATAGATCTCGGTCATCACAAGGATGTGGAGCAGGTAGTTGGAACGAGCGAAGAGGGGAGTGACCAAGGCCAAGAGAAGGGCCGCCCCCAGGAGTATCGTCCCCTTGCCAGGGGTGCAAGTCATACGCGGACCCTCCGCCCGAAGAGCCCTTCCGGACGCAGCAGGAGTATGAGTATCATCAGGCTGAAACTCAAGGCGTCCTTGGCGGTGTTGGAGATATATCCACCCGCAAGGCTCTCCCCGACACCCAGGATGGCCCCGGCCACCATGGCCCCGGGGACATTTCCCAGTCCCCCCATGATCACCACGGCGAAGCTCTTGAAGACGACGCTCGTCCCGATCCCCGGAAAGATGTCGTACAGGGGGGCCACCATGGCCCCGGCCACGCCGCAGAGCCCGGCCCCCAGGGCCAGGGTCTGGCATGCCACCCGATCGGTCCTGATCCCCACCATGCGACACGCTGCCTTGTTCTGGGCACAGGCGCGCATCGCCTTGCCTGCGCGGGTCCTTTTGATGAAGAGATGCAGTGCAGCGAAGGCCACGATGGCGGTCCCCAGGACCAGGAGACGCTGCCCGGTCATGGTGAGGTCCTGCACTTGCACTATCACGTCCTCCCAGGGGGGATGAACCTGGCGGGGGGTGGCTGTGAAGGCAAAACGTGCCCCGTTTTGGAGGATGATGGAGGCCGCCAGGGTGGCAAGAACGGTCACCTCGAAGGGACGGTGCAGATGGGGTACCACGGCAGTCCTGGCCAGGACATACCCGACCCCCATCAAGATGGACACGGTGAGGAGGATGGCCAGGGGGTACGGGACCACAGCTAGGTTGAAGAGCAGATACAGGCCAAAGGCCGCCAGCATGTAGAGCTCGCCGTGGGCGAAGTTCACCACCTCCAGGACCCCATAGACCAGGGTGAGGCCGACGGCCACGAGGGCGTACAGCGATCCCTGGACAAGACCGTTGATGACGTGCTGCAGGAGCATGAGATCCGTTTCAGGGGGTCCGCGGGGAATCTCCTACGGCCCAAACAGAGACGGCGGGCCTGAGAGGACCCGCCGCCTGGATTCATCGGGGCGCCCTCGGGTCACGTCCCGGGCAGCTCCACCACCTCGAGGCGCCCTTTGCGGATCTCCATGATCAAGGCGCGGTTGTGCGCCTGGTGGTGGTCATCGAACTGGATCTCCCCTAGGATCGATTCCCATCGAACCTTCTTCAGGGCATCGCGGATGGCCTCCGGCTTGGTGCTGTTGGCCGATCGGAGGGCCTGGGCCAAGAGGAGCACGCCTTCGTACATCTCAAAACCGACGTAGTGAGGTTCCTGGCCGAATCTCTTGGTGTAACGCTCCACAAACGCCAGGTTCTTGGGGGCATCGTAACCCGCATAGTACGGATAGATGGTGGAAGAGCCGTCGAAGGCTCCGCTCGCCACCAAGTCCTTCACCAAGGCAGACACCAGAGCTGGCCTTCCGGTTATGGGGATGGTGAGCCCCAACTGGCGATACTGCCGCATGAAGTTCTGGAGTTCCTGATCGAGCATGAACAGGAGGAGCGCATCGGGCTTGGCCCCCTTGACCTTGGTGAGGAAGGTCACGAAGTCGCTCTCACCCTTCTTGAAGTAATCGACGGACTGGGTCTTGATGCCCTTGGGCTCCAGCTCCTTCTGCATGGCCTCGACCCCGCCGCGGCCGTAATCGGTGTCCTCGGCCAGGTAGGCCACGGTCCGGTAAGGCTTGTTCTTGGCCAGGAAGCGGGCCATGGAGGTGGCCAAGGCAGCATCCTGCGGGTTGATCCTGAAGACCCACTGGTTTCCCCCGACCCCGGCCTTCTCGGTGATGCCCGGGTGCGTGGATATGGTCACTAGCATAGGGATCCCAGCCCTCTCCACTATGGGCATCATGGCCAACGTGGCCGAGCTGCAGATGTCTCCCATCAGGAGCGCCACCTGGTCCCGAGAAAGCATCTTCTCGGTCGCGGCCACCGCCTCAGACGGGTTGCACTTGGAGTCCTCCATGAGGACCCTGATGGGCTGGCCCAGGAC